>JBBTZN010000053.1:0-5320 GCA_038061355.1 Patescibacteria group bacterium
ACATATCCGCTGTCAGAAATATGATTATATAAAACCAAATCATGAACAATCACCTCCTCTCTTTATAAACTTCTCTCAATAACGTTTTCTTGATCGAAGAGACGAACTGACAGCACAAACATACCCGCAGAAAAAAACAACAGCGTAAGGACCGTTAGCCACGCATGGCGGACATTAATAGTATGGAGAAGGATTTCCCTAAAGAAGAAGAGCGCGTTCACCACCGGGACGACAAAGTAGTGATCAGGCACAACCTGCTTTGGAATGATATTGACCATCGTCGCCGGCAAAATAACAACCAAGTAGAGTGGCGCCATATAGCTCTGTGCTTCCTTGAGTGATCGAGCGAAAACCGAAAGCGCCGTGAGGATCGTCGAAAACATTACGGCGAGCACAATGCCCATCCCAATTAAGGTTGCCAAACTCCCTGGACTCATAGAAATGGCACCAGCATCTTCTGGCAGCGGCAAAAAACGCATACTCGTATACAGACTAAGGGTTGCCAGAATAACCGTCAGGCACGCCACCGCGGAGATCGCGAGCAGTTTCCCAGTCAAAATACTGGTTCGGTTCAGCGGTACCATTAAAAGTGATTCAAGCGTTCGACGCTCTTTTTCGCCACTAATCAAATCCATCGCGGTGTAGGCACCGCTGTTGTAGCTTAAAATAACCAAAAAGATCGGCAAGAGAAATGCCAGATATGATCCACTCTTTTCCTGTTGCGTTGAGATATCATCTTTCAGAATAATCGGACCGTTAATCAAGTCTGGATTGGTATTCGCTGCAGTCAAACGCTCACGAATCAGCTGGTTATTAAATGTACTCAGTAACCCAGAGAGCTTCGTCAAGGCGAAGGCCGAATAAGGTTTGGTGCTCATTACGCGAATGGTCAAACCAGGATTTGCACCATGAGCCAGCGGGTCGTCAAAATCTTTGGGGATGATGAGTGCCGCGTCAATCTTTTCGTCATGGAGAGCTTGATTAATGTCTTGGACGGTCAAGATGAGAACCTTCGTATTGGACGCCAAAAATTCATGGAGGCGAACCGATTCACCCTGAATAACGAGTCTGACGGGTGCATCCACAATGTGTTTTTGCTGACTAACAGTGATTTTCGTTGAAACCACAATCATCAATGGGAAAATCAAGAGTGGCATAATAATGCTAATCAGGATGGTACGCGAGTCACGAATCAAATCGGTCAGTTCTTTTGAAAAAACTGCCAGAATTTTGCGCCACTTAAGCATATCTACCTCCATGAATGAGCCGTAAAAATGCCTGTTCAAGATTATTAGCACCAGTTTGATTGATGAGATGTTTGGGCGTCGCGACAGTTACCATAGTGCCTTTATGAATTACGCCAACCCGATCGCAGACTTCTTGTGCAAGATGCATACTATGCGTTGACAAAATCATGGTCTGCTCCGACCGACGATTGTGCTCAATAAACTCGAGGACCGCTTGGCTGGCAATGACGTCGAGCCCGAGGGTTGGTTCATCAAAAATCAAAATTGATGGCTGATGAACAACGGCCCGCACCAAGGCGATTTTTTGGCGCATGCCAGTTGAAAGTTTGCCCGCTTGGCGATGCTGATAGTCCGTAATGCCAAAAAAGGTAAAAAGCGACTTAATTGTGGCATCCGATGTCGTTCGATCAATTCCCGCAATATCCGCGTAATATTGAACGTTCTCATACGCGGTCAGACGATCGTAGATGCCCACATCGGTTGTGAGAACCCCCAATTGTCGCCGAACCAGGTCTGGTTCGGCGACTGTGCTGTAACCCTGAACGTGAATTTGACCTGCGTCTGGCTTAATTGTGGCCACAATCAAACGGATGAGGGTCGTTTTGCCGGCACCGTTAGCGCCCAAAAGGCCAAAAACTTCCCCTCTTTGGACAGCAAACGAGACGCCTTGCAGCGCTACAATATCGCGAAAACTTTTTGATACCCCGTCCACGACAACCGCTGGCTGCAGTGATTGAGACATAATTCCTCGCTCGTATTAAACCAAGTGTTTTTTCTAATCGAGGATCGAACTATTTTATTTCTTTGTCAGGTTATTTGAGAACCGTCCCCTATTTCCGTCCCCTATTTACATACATTTTTGTCGTCATAGACCGAGAGATTGATAGTAGGCAACAATCTCATCGGGAGCTATATCGTCAGTGGCGTATGTAACGAAAAGTTCTTGCTGGTCGTCATCAACTTCAACAATCACAATCCCTGCCGGTCGGGGCGAACGCTGTTCGGAATCAAACAAATAGCTCGATAGATTCTCATAAGTTACTCCATCACGCTCACGAGGAAAAGGATAGTTCTCGACCTTAAGTTTGAGATCCGCGTTAGAAAACGTTGTTATCCGCCAGCCACGTTGATCGGATGAGATCGTTTCTTGCCCTAAGAGTCGAATCATATAGCTCCTGTCTCTTATTAATCAATTCTTGATTGCGTAAAAGAGGTAGTTGCCGATTTCTCGACCGCCAGCTGACCTGGCTGATCGGTTCCGGCGACACCGCAGCCGGCAAGAATCACCGCCAATGCAAAAACTGCGATTCGGGACCGTGCTTTCTTCCACATCTCCATCACGATATTCACGCTCCTGAGGCTCATAGTCAACGATCCAACACAGTCGGATCATCGCCAGTAGCACCAGGAGAGTGCTGCGCAAATTAATGTACAAGTTACCTATCATGTAACTGGTATTTTTCCGTTGTCAATAGGCAACAACACTATTGATTTGTTACACACTTCTTTCTCGCAGACTGTTGGCAAACTACAAATGTTGTATAAAATAAAATAGTTACTTATTGTTCGGCATCTACAACAGTCACACTTAGCATACTATTCTTCTATAACAACAATTAAATAAACCATTCTATATTATATTCGTTGAATAGTAACAACAGATAACAATTCCGATTATTTTATAACGAACAACTGTTCATAAAAGCCCATCACGCAATCACTATTTGTCACCTATTGACTCGTTATTTATTTACCGATAGCATTATGCTTATTAAGATTGTTGTTAACTATCAACAACGAGGAAATACGCAATGATCGACAAATATCTTGCCCAGCGGATTGAACGATTTGGCCTCACTCAACGCGAGGCGCTTGCCTATCTGGCACTCTTAAGTTTTGGCTCCGCTTCTGCCAAAGATGTCGCTACAGAATCCAATTTAAATCGTTCGAGCACATACGTACTGCTTGAATCGTTGGTCAAAAAAGGCTTTGCCAGCATCTCTGTCAGAGACTCAAACCGATTATATATCTCGAGTCCCCCGGAGCGCCTGGTTCAGGCCCTGGAAGATGACGCCAAAATCGCAGCCGAGCGGCTGGGCGAGGCCCAGAGCATTTTGCCGGAACTCAAATCTATCTTCTCGGGTGTCGGTCCCAAGCCAAAAGTGACTTTTTATGAAGGCGCGCAAGGTATTGAAACAGTCTATGAAGACACGCTCGCCTCATCAGAAACCATCCTCGCCTACGCCTCCATCGAAAACATGCACGCCGCCCTACCACATTACTTCCCCGATTATTACAAACGCCGCGCCGCGAAAGGTATCGACATTCGTTCAATTCATCCGGATACCCCAGAAGCACTCGAACGAACGCAGCGCGATAGCGAAGAAGCCCGTGACTCGGCCCTAGTCCCCCGTAAGCGCTACGATTTTTCTCCAGAAATAAACATTTATGATAACAAAATTGTCTTCATGTCGCTTCGGGAAAAGTTTGGTTTAATTATCGAAAGCGAAGAAATCGCCGACGCCATGAAAAAAATCTTCGAGTTATCGTGGGCCGAAGCCAAACGACTTGACCAAAAAACGCGTTTGACTAGAAAGAAAAAACGTGGCCCGAAAAACTAAAATCGGCGCTACGCCGCTTGTTCGGCTTGAAAGTAACGGCTTCGACGGTCTGCAAGCCTATCTTAAAGACGAAAGCGCAAACCCGTCAGGTACCATCAAAGATCGCCGCAGTGAGCATATTTTCCAAGAAGGCACACGGCTTGGCGTCGATAAATTTACCTTAATCTCGGCTGGCAACAACGCGTTCAGTTTATCTAATAGCGCCAACGGTGAAATAAAAGTCGTCGCGATTATCGACCGCGGTCTGCCCCAGGACATCAAAGAATTGCTGACGCAGCAACTACACCAAGTGATTCAGATTAATCTCCAACATAAAATTCTTCGGCCAGAGGAAGTGATTGCCTTTGCGCGCGAACGCGAAGATGAGGTTATTTGGGATGTCACAAACGGCTATGAAGAGAGCTATGGCTCAATGGTGGCCGAACTACGAGAACTGAATCCTGATTACATCGTCGTACCAATTGGGTCGGGCGGGATTTATGTTGGGGTCGTGCAGGCAATTCAACGCTATCGGATGTCCACAAAAGTCATCGGTATTGGCGTCCAAAACACTATGCGCTCTGCCGCCGATAAACTCTACACACCCTGGACACCTTACGCGAAAGTAATGGCGAAATTCGATAAACTAGGCCATAAGATTTTTCGCTTAACTGAAGAGGAAATCAAATCAACCTGGCAAACCCACCAACATCTTGCTGACCTGGAACCATCCTCGGCAGTTGTCTTTGCGGCAGTCAAAAAAATGACTTTTGCACCAACTGACACCGTCGTCTTCGTAAACAGCGGCAAAATAAAGGCCCCCTGACGAGACTGTCGCCGAATTAGTGATTTACGGACAAAATAACATTTGGAGACAGTCTTTTAGAGCATATCCTTGCCTATGTTCGCATCTTCGAGTCCTCCAGTGTTTGCGAAGAAAAACGTCAGCTGGTAAGTGAACCGTCCTTAATTCTTCAATTCTTTATTCCCGCCCACTCTTGTTCAATTCCAGTTGTAATAGACGAACTATACAAAAATACCGTGATAAAGGGGGGACTGGCGGGCACGACGGGAGAATTTCACTGCTCGGCTTAAGCCTGCGCTTCATAGGGCTTCCGCCCTCTGATCGTCAAGATGGCGCAAGCGCGTTCTTGACTGTCACCCCAGGCGGGAAAACAAGGTGTTTTCCCGACCCCTTTTCCGTTCAACTCCCGTCGCATGACACCAGAGAAAAAATCCCATGCTAGATGGGATTTTTTCTCTGGCGGGCACGACGGGAGTTGAACCCGCTACCTCCACAGTGACAGTGTGGAATGCAAACCGTTACACTTCGTGCCCATTAGTGTAGTTGTAGCATATGAATCCTTCCCTGCCAACCCCTCGTCACCATGGAAAAGAAACCATATATTAGACCTCTTTCAAAACCCCATATTCGACTGCAACACTTTCTCTCGGCAGATTGTAATAGTTTTC
>JBBTZN010000054.1:0-1318 GCA_038061355.1 Patescibacteria group bacterium
TGATCGCCAGGTCCGCCGCCCGACCCCGAATGAGATCGGTAACTAAACGTACCTTACGGGTGGCCTGGCGGAGAAAATGAAGACGAACTGTCACATGAGCCATACGAACCTTCCTTATTTGCCGACGGCAGCTGATTGTTCTTGATCTTTAGCCATCTTGCCGCCGTGACGACGGAATTTACGGGTGGGCGCGAATTCACCTAGACGATGACCAACCATATCCTCACTTAACAGCACGTTCACAAAATCCTTACCAGTATGGACGCCAACCGTAAAACCAACCATTTCCGGGCTGATGACAGCGGCGCGATCCCAGGTCTTAAAAATAGTCCGATCGCCCGGTTTTAGAGCCGAGAGTCTCTTAATCAAACGTTCGTTTAGATAGGGACCTTTTTTAGATGAGCGTGACATGTCTACTTCCTCTTTCTTCGATTAACAATAAATCGGTCGCTACGCTTATTGCGTCGGGTGCGAACACCGAGAGCCGGTTTGCCCCAGGGCGTCTTGGGATTTTTGAGCCCAATCGGCGAACGACCTTCACCACCACCGTGGGGGTGATCGTTAACATTCATCGCTTTACCGCGAACGGTCGGGCGCCAACCCATATTCCGGCGTCGGCCAGCCTTGGCATAACGAATAGTCTTATGCTCGGGAAAGGAAACGGCCCCAATCGTAGCAAAACAGCGAAGATGAATACGTCGAACTTCGCCGGAAGGCAAGCGGACTAGACCATACTCACCTTCTTTAGCGAGGAGGGTGGCCGATTGGCCAGCCGAGCGGACGAGCTTGCCGCCGCGATCTGGTTCGAGCTCAAGGTTGTGAATGGCGACGCCGGTTGGAATTGCCGAGAGTGGCAAGCGATTGCCAACTTGCGCCTCACCAGTTTCGGCCGTCACGATTTCCATACCCACGCTTAAACCAGCCGGCGCGATAATATAGCGTTTTTCTTGATCGGCGTATTCGATTAAAGCGATGCGGGCCGAGCGGTTTGGATCGTATTCAATCGTGCGAACAGTGGCCATATCGCCAAGGCGATCAGTTAACCGAAAGTCAACCAACCGGTATTGGCGTTTTGAACCACCACCACGGTGGCGAATCGAAATCTGCCCGGTCGCATCGCGGCCAGCATGTCGTTTCAGCCGCACCGTCAGTTTTTTAACCGGTTTGTTTGTCGTCAGTTCAGCAAAATCAGGGACGGTCATGTGCCGTCGAGCAGGACTGGTTGGTTTACGAAGTATCAGGCTCATGCGTCGCCTTTCGTCGTCTTCGACTCGTGGCTATGGTTTTCGGTTGCGTCTGATTTGGAGGTAGTCTTTTC
>JBBTZN010000055.1:0-4772 GCA_038061355.1 Patescibacteria group bacterium
GGTATCAGTATTTAAAGGTGCAACAGTGTCGTTGCCTCGGGTGGGTGGTGGCGTATCCCCACCCTGACCTCGAACCGGTAAAAAGGTTGGCGGAGAAGAAGGTATCGTTGGTTGCGGGTAATTATCACTGCTTGCGCTATAGTGCTCTTTGCGGCAAGTTGTGAGTTGTTCGGTTTGAGCCCCCGTCGGATTTAGCTGATTATTCTGCATGGATTCGACACCACTCGCCCCAAAAACGGTTGTTAGACAGTTTTTGAGATAATTGGGCACATCATGGTTGGCGTAAGCCTGCGAGTCACGAGCATTATCCGGCCGCACATACAGGCCATTACTTTGCTTATGTTCCTCATTAAAACACTTGCTAATCATCTGCTTTTTTTGACTTTCCGAAGGGTTGAAGGTGCCATCGAGCATCGCCTGCATCTTATCTTGGCCGATAAGCTCGGCTAAACAACTTCGTTGTTCATCACTCATACCAGTTAGCTTCGTTGAGTCACTTCGTTTATTCGATTTACTCAATTCAGACGGACGAAAATCCTCACTGTACTTATCAACACAATTCTGCTTAACTTTTTTTTCTTCTTCAGTTGTTGGCCGAGACTTGCCATCTCTCATAGCGGCCACGCGTTCAGTTCCTAAGACCTGGCCGAAACAGTTGTACATCATCTCCGTTGTTTCCGTTTTAGCCTTAGAGGGAGATTCCTCGGAATGGGTTATCTGCTTGGTTCCGATGACTCTTCCTGATTGGTCGTAGCTATTAAAACACTCTTTCGCCGTTTCTTGTTGCGTAGTTGTCGGCGTTACTCTCTCGCCTTTTTGGCGACGCGCCAAAGCCTCGCTAAAACCAGGCACTTTTTCTTGCATACAGGTCAAAACTTCTGCCGGCAAGGCGATATCATCAGTATTTTTAGCAGTTAAACCTTGAGGTGTAATTAAGGTTGGCTGGTTGACCGTAAGACAATTTCCAACTTGCGTTTTTTCGGTGGCCGTTGGTTGATAATTTTTGCCTAGTTGCCCCAAAGTAAGCGCCAGGTAACGTTCGGTGCCCAAAGCACTTTGCATACACTCAACAAGAGCCGGAGAAAATTCTTCGGGCTGGGCAGCCGCTTTGGTAAATGTCATAAAACCAAAACCGATGGCCATGAAAAACAGGAAGAAAATTAGGCGCTTCATCAGCTCTCTCGTCTTCTTAGCTACTACTTCGTTGTCGTTTTAAGGCTTTCACACGGCAAAACTGCAAAAACTTCTTCGACTGTCAGACCTTCGCCAGCAGTCCATTTCGCGTAGCGCTCGGCCCCAAGATTATCTGTGTAGCACTTGGCGAGAGCCGCCATGTTATTTTCAGATTTTTCTGCCTTTTCTTGCACCGTCGTCGCTTCAGCTGTTCGCCCCTTCTGGAGTAATTCAAAAGCGTTTTGTTGGCCTACGTCATAGCCGCCCAAAAAACCGATGCCCATACCAAGCAAAAGCGTGATAAACATCACGAGAATCGCAAAAAGCCGATAATGCACATCAACCGTATCTTTCGTTTGGGCCATATATTCCTCCTCTTTTTCTCTCCTTAGTAATTACTTTATACTGTCCCAAGGATCTACTAAACTGTCAAGGTTAAGTAGAGCTGGATAGCACTATTCAGGACTTACGCACTTCCCGTGAAAACCCCAGGGGTTTCCGGGCGTCTTAACCCCTGGGGTTAAGGAGAAAGTGCGAAAGTCCTATACTTTCTGACCCCGCAAGACAACTTGGGTCAGATAGGCTGGAACTGTCCAACCGTCAAACGGCGACCAGCCGGCTTTTGTCCGGTAGCCCTTAGCCCCGATCACACTCGGCGTATCCAAGTTAAATTCCACATAGGTCTCCGGTTGATCAGAGATCTTAAAGACTCGTTTAGGACTCTCATAAAGAAACCTTTCGATATCAGTAATTGTTAAGCGACCTTCGCGTTCGGCCTTAAAAAGAAGAAGAGCCGCCGTTTCCAAACCTGGTACTCCAAACGGTGGTGTCGCGGAATCCTTTTCCGCTTTCGTGTGGGGCGCATGATCGGTCTCCACCAAATCAATTGTCTGGTCAGCAAGTCCGGCCCACAACGCTGTCTGATCGGCTGGGATAGCCAGTGGTGGTTTCATGCGCGCATAACCACCCATCGCTTGGATGGTCGCGTCATCCACCAAAAAGAGATGGTGGGGACAGACACCAGCACTAATTAGATTTCTTGGCAAAGAATACGGGCCAACAACGCCATCCGGACATAGAGTCCCGACCGCATCTGCTTGAAATAGTAAGCCCGCGGATCGTCATCAACTTCTTGCATAATCTCGCCCACTCGCGGCAAAGGGTGCATAATAATCGAATCCGCCGGCATCAAGCCAGCCAGATGGCGGGTTAAAATGAACTGGTTTTTGAGCTGTTCGTAGCGATCGAGTTTGCCCTCTTTTTCAAACCATTCGCGCTGTACCCGCGTCATATAGACCACATCCGCCTCGGCCAGCGTGCCATTTAATTCTTCTTTGCAGGTAATCTTGACGTTACTACCCAAATCTTTCAGAAGTTCATCCGGTGCGGCTAATTCTTTGGGCGCGACAAAAGTTAAACGATTGTTTGAACCAGACAAAGCCAAAAGTTTGGCCAGCGACTTAATCGTTCGACCATATTTGAGATCACCCACCATGGCCACATGGAGATTATCGATCCGGCCGAATTTTTGATAAATCGTGTAGAGATCGAGCAGGGCTTGGGTGGGGTGTTCTGCCTTACCGCTACCCGCATTCACAATTGGTAAAGAAACAGTATCCGCCGCAATTTGACTAGAGTAGTCTTCAGGATGCCGCAGGATAATCAAATCGGCGGCCACCGTCTGTTCGATAGTTTGCATCGTGTCTTCCAGCGATTCACCCTTAGCCGCCGAGCTGTACTGACCCATCTCTTGGATATCAATAACATAGGCGCCTAAGCGCGTCGCCGCCGCATGAAAAGAGGTGAAAGTCCGCGTGCTGGGCTGATAAAAAAGAATCGCCACGGCTTTACCGCGGAGCGGTTCAAAAATCTCTCGTTTTTCGATCACCGTTCGCATCTTATCGGCGGTGCTAAACAAATCCAAAACCGGAGCAATTGAGTTAAATTGGCCAATCGAGATAAGACTTTGGCCAAAAAATGAAGTCGTAATTGGTTGCATGTCACAGCGAGTATAAACCCTTTAAACGCTACGCAAAACCAATTTCTGTGGATAAGTTTTTTTGAACTCTACCTCTATTTAGAGAATAATGCGGCTAATGAGTACGACAGAGGCAAATCTGCGTCACTTTCTCTCAATCACCGATTTTTCTAGAGCAGAAATACTTGCCCTTCTCGCGCAGGCCCAACGCTTGAAACAGACACTCAAAAAAACTGGCCGCAACCAGCCGGTTTTGGCCGGCAAAAGCCTGGCGATGATTTTTGAAAAACCGTCGCTACGCACCCGAATCTCGTTTGAAATTGGCATGGATCAGCTTGGCGGCCACGCCCTCTACTTGGCGCCAGCCGATATCGGCCTGGGCACGCGCGAGCCGGTCAGCGATGTTGGCCGCGTTCTCTCCAGCATGGCCGACATTATCATGGCCCGAACTTTCGCTCACCAAACGGTGACTGATTTAGCCGCCAGTTCAACCGTCCCCGTTATTAATGCCCTCTCTGATCACGAACACCCCTGTCAAATTCTGGCCGACTTTTTAACCATTCTCGAAGTTAAAGGCAGTCTCCGGGGCTTAACGCTCGCTTTCATTGGTGATGCCGACAACAATGTTACCCACTCCCTTTGTCTTGGCGCGGCCCTGCTCGGCATGAACTTTTCTGTCGGCGCGCCCGAAGGCTATCAAATGGCGCTTGGAGTGGTGCAACAGGCAACCGATCTGGCCAAAAAAACCGGTGTTACAATTACTCAAACCACCGACCCAAAAGAAGCCGTCGCTGGCGCTGATGTCGTCATCACCGATACTTGGGTAAGTATGGGCGATGAGGCCGAAAAAGAAATTCGCCTCAAAACCTTTGGCGCTTACCAGGTAACGTCTGAACTAATGAGTCTCGCTAAGAAGGATGCGATTTTTCTCCACTGCCTCCCTGCCTATCGCGGCAACGAAGTGGCGGCGGACGTGATCGACGGACCGCAATCACACGTTTTTGCCGAGGCCGAAAACCGTCTGCACGCCCAAAAAGCCCTTATTTTGAAACTTTTAGGAATCGAGATCTATGCTTAATCCACCATTTTACGACCCCACCAAAAGCTACGAAGATAACTACGCCGCTGGACCGTTCGGCCCCTTTACTGATGGCCAAAAAGTTACCCGTGCCGGGCCACCGAAGCAGAGTTTTCTCGGTCACGACGTCTATCTGCCTTTTGGCATCCCCGCCGGGCCCCTCATTAATGCCAATTTCGTGGCCGCTGCTTTTACCAAAGGCTACGACCTAGCGGTCTACAAAACCGTTCGCTCCAGGTCCCAGGCCTGCCACCCCTGGCCCAATGTCCTTGGCGTCGAAATTGACGATAATCTCACCCTCGAGATGGCCAGTCAACCCCTGTTGGCCGAGCCCAAATACAGTGAGCCAATTTCCATCACCAACTCCTTTGGCGTCCCTTCAAAAGAGCCTGCCATCTGGCAAGAAGATATGAAGCAAGCACTGGCCGCGGCCGGGCCTGGCCAAGTTCTGATCGGCAGTTTTCAAGGTACCAAAGCTGAAAGTGGCGGCGCCGAGGCCTTCGTGGCCGCCTACGGCTTGCCGGCTAAGATGGTGGCCGAACC
>JBBTZN010000056.1:0-4510 GCA_038061355.1 Patescibacteria group bacterium
CGATTATCGGCATTGCTGGCGAACTCGTGAAGGGGACTAAAACGACGGTTCATCATAGTCGCAGCCAACCTAAAACCAAAATCGATTTGTCCGAGCTCAAAGAAATGATTGCCAAAGTTCAGCAACGCGCTTTTGAAGAAACTAGGTCCCAGTTGGCGGCTGAAACCGGCCACGACGAAATAGATGTCCGCCTGGTGCATGCGGCTGTCGTTGACGTCCGGATTGATGGCTATCGGGTGAGTAATCCCCTCGGGTTTCAAGGCCGTGAGGTTGAGGTTGGCGTCTTTAATGTTTTTGCCCCAATTGTTCACCTGGGCGCGCTCCAAACCATTGCTGAAGAATTGGATCTCGATCTTCTTTCAATTGTGGCTGAACCCTATGCCGTCGCTCGGGCCCAAGGAGCGGAACTGGGGGCGGAGTATTCGGCCATTTTTATCGATATTGGCGGCGGCACGACGGATATCGCAGTTGTTCGCAATGGTGGTATCGAAGGCACAAAGATGTTTGCCCTTGGTGGCCGCGCTTTTACCAAACGTCTTGGTGCCGTGCTTGGGGCTGGTTTTGCCGAGGCCGAGCAGGTTAAGCTCGATTATTCGGCTGGTCACTTGGCTGACGAGCGTGAGGCGAAGGTTCGCAAAGCGCTGGCGGACGACGCCGAGGTTTGGCTGGGAGGAATAGAACTTACCTTAGCCGAATTTGCTAACCCCCGTTTGGCCGATACGGGTCTCGATTTGCTCCCCGGCAAAATTTTGCTCTGCGGGGGCGGCTCGGCCCTGCCGGAAATTAGCCAACTCTTAAAGACGAAAAACTGGACGAAGAATCTCCCATTTGCCCGCCAACCATCCATCCATTTCTTGCAGCCCAAAGATGTCGAGCGCGTGATCGATGAGACGCACCAACTTAAAGATCCATCCGACGTTACTCCCATGGCTCTCGCAAATTTGGCGATTGAATTGGTCGGCGAAGAGCCGGTGATGGAAGGTATCCTTTCAAAAGTGGTCCACGGTTTGAGACAATAATAAAATAAAAAATCCGAAATCCGAAATCCGAAATCCGAAAAAAATATTGGTTGGATTTTAAGAGGCCTATGCCTAACGAAGAACTCATTTATCTCGAACCAGATGAAGAGATTACCACCATTATCGATCGGCTCCGGTCGGTTGATGGTTCGGTTATCCGATTGGTTGTTCCCAAGGGCGGCCTCGTTCTCCAGAGCCTCGTCAGTTTGAAATTGTTGAAACGCGAAGCTGATCGGTTGGGGAAGGATATCGCTCTCGTGACAGCTGACGGGGTTGGTTTGAATCTCGGCCAACAGGCTAATATCACGGTTTTCGCCAAACCAAAAGATACCAAACCAGTTTTTAAAGCCAGCGGTCACAAATTAGACGCATCGCTTAGTCTTAATTCCAAGTTAAAACCAGCAGGCGTTGCAGCCATTCATGTCCCTCAACCAATAGCGCCAGAAAATTGGGAAATCGAGAATACTAAACATCAGGCCGAGGATGACGCTGGCCAAGACGAGTCGATTCGAGAGGAAGATTCGCCAGTCGAATCTGAAGATTCCCCGTCTGGGATTCGTATTCATCACTATACTCCGCCTGTGGCTAGGGGCAAACAGGAGCCCGAACCACGGGTGATGCCTTCGGCGGCCCATGTTGAGACGCGATCAATCCTGGCCGCCGCTAAAAAACATCCTAACCAGACGAGTCGGCCTCGATCTGGACGCCGGTTTATCATCGTGTTGATCGTTGCTTTTCTGACCATCGCCGGTTATCTCGCTTTTATGGAACTCGCCCCACGCGCTGTCCTGGCTATAACGTTGGCAACCGAGCCTCTTCTCCAAACCGTCACGCTGACGGCCGAAATAAATCGGAATGAGATTGACCAGGCTAACGCTCGTATCCCTGGTCTGCTTATCGAAGCACCAGTTGAAGTTGAACAATCGCTACCGGCCACTGGTAAAAAACAAGTCGGGACAAAGGCGACGGCCACCCTCCAACTCTATAATTACTGGGACGCTAACACCCAGTCGTTTGGGGCGGGAACAACATTAGTAGCCAGTGACGGAACACAGTTTGTGATGGCCGCCGCCGCTATAATCCCGGGTGCTACTACGACACTCAAAGAAGGTAAAGTGGTCACCACACCTGGTAAAACAAATGTGACAGTTGAAGCAACAAAGGTCGGCCCAGATAGCAATGGTAAAACTGGTACTTTTACGATCTCCAGCCTGTCTAAAGTTAAGCAGGAAAAAATTTACGGCGAGGCCGTCGCTGTCACAGCCGGTGGTACCGCTCTTGAAGTGACAATTGTGAGCAGTCTCGATCTGGCCAATCTGACGAATGCGGCTCGAGCGGCGACGATTACTAAAGGTAAAGAGGCGCTCTCCGCCGATCAGACAGACATTAAATTACTCGAGGGTGCCTATCAATTTGTGACCGATACCGAGAAGGCAAACCAAGAAGTTGGGGCCGAAGCCGAAACTGTATCCATGACTATTACGGGCACAATGAAGGGAATTGGTGTCCGCTATGAGCAGGTTCGCGATGCGACCCTCGCCGTTATTGATAAAACTATCCCCACTGGTAAGATTCATATCTCGCAAAGTAGTGACACGATTACAACGAGTGCCGAAAATCTCGACCTAACTCAAGGAACAGTCCAGATTCTGGCTCGGGTCAAGACACGAACTGCCCTCGTTCTCGATCAAGACAGCCTAATTAACGCGGTCGCCGGTCAGCCTTTAACGGCTGCTGAAGCAACGTTGCGAGCGACTGGTGGCGTTGTCGAGGCCACGATTAGCGAACGCCCGCAGTGGCTCAAAACCCTTCCGAAGCGTGACGATCAAATCTCGATAACTATCAATTACTCTACTGACCAAGCTGACTTAGGCGAACCATTTTCGGCTAGTCCCGCTCCGAATTAGTCGCTTATATGTGGCTGGCTGTTGATATTGGTGCCAAACGAACCGGTGTTGCTACTTCTAGTAGTGGACTATTAGCAACACCTTGGGGCATCGTCGAAGGGCAAGCTACCGAACAAGTTCGTCAGCTTATTCCGGTGATTGAGAGTCTGGCTATTACGACCATCGTTATCGGTGTTCCTCGATTGGGTCAAGGTTCGACGTCACTCCCCCCACAGATTGAGGTTTTTACCAAGGAATTACGTTCGGCTCTGGCAGAGCGAGCGGTTACTCTCGTGTTCGTTGATGAGACTTTAAGTACCAAAGAAGTGGAGCGTCGTCTCGGTCGTCAACCGCGTAGGGACGATAAAACCGATGCCGCGGCTGCTCAACTTATCCTCGAAGATTACTTACATGAACAAAATCAGAAATCCGAAGCACGAAATTCGAAACAATGATGCAAATTCAAAATTCAAAATCAGAAACACCTTTTCGTGCAGTGAGTTTTATGAACTCTGGTCTTTTTCGGATTTCGGATTTCGGATTTCGGATTTGCCTCCGAAGGAGGTCTCGTGCCTAGTGACGATTTTTGGGCCGATTTACCTTCGGAAAAAGGCAAAAAAATTTCGCCACCGAAAAAAGGGGATCAGCCAGAAGTGGCTGTTCCGAAATCACTTACTACCAAACAGCGCGTTGATGTCGTTTCAACCGACACCACTCCTATAAATAGGACGACCGAGCCTATATCTTCCGCCAGTGCAGAAGAAGTACCTGAAGAAGTACCTATGGATCGCAATTTTTCTAAAATATTTTTGAGTCTAAAATTGGTTTTGGCCATGGTGTTTGGCGCAATACTTGGCGTTAGTCTGCTGCTAGCCCAAGGTGTTACATCGGCCGCTGACCAAATTGATTCAACACCAACACTTGTCACAATTGAACGCGGTACAACTAGCTATGCCGTGGCGACCGAGCTTGAACAGAAAGGTTTATTAATTTCACGCTGGCCGTTTTTACTCTATGTCCGTCTCACTGGTCAGACAATCAAAGCCGGTGCCTACAGCCTGACCCAATCATTAACCCCCCGACAGATCGTCACCCAATTGGCGGAGGGAAAAACATCGGAGCAGTCGGTGACTATTCCCGAGGGTTGGCGCCTCGAGCAAATTGCTGCTCTCTTGAGTCGAATGGGGATTATCACGCGCGAAGATTTTCTTGAAGCGTCGCGTTATGATCCCGTCCGTTACACCTTGCCGGCGGGCATCAGCCGCGAAGTAGGGAGCTCGCTCGAGGGACTTCTTTTTCCTGACACCTATCGCTTTGCTTATGGCGTGACGAGTAAAGAAGTCGTTGCCGAAATGCTAGCTAACTTCACTAAGCGAACAGCGGCTCTCGGGCTGACGGAAGCTGACCTTATCTTGGCTTCCATTGTCGAACGCGAAGCCAAACTTGATACTGATCGAGCGCCAGTCGCCGGTGTCTATGCCAATCGTTTGAAACAAAATATCAAATTACAAGCCGACCCAACTGTCCAATATGGTAAAGAAACATTAGCCTTAGCGGCAGCAGCGGATCCTACCACGCTTCTTTGGTGGCAGCCGATCTTAATCG
>JBBTZN010000057.1:0-8785 GCA_038061355.1 Patescibacteria group bacterium
CGCAGGCATTGCCATGCTTGACACCAACGGCAATGGCCGGCAAAAAGCCGAAATTCCTCAGCCAGCCGGCGGCGATGTGGGTCAGTACTTGGAGGGCCCGATCGACATCGCCAAGGTTGTTGAAGCTTGTGGCCGCTCCTGCAAGTTGCTGAAAGTGCTGCAGCGCCAACGGGTCGTCCGTATCAGTGCGGTAGTGTGTGGCCGGTGTCTGCCAGGGATTCTCCCCATACTTGCACACAGCAACTTGGGTGCCGAACACCGCATGATACAGACCTTCACTGAGATAGTTTGCCGAGGCGTGGACATAGCGACTGACGATCATTTCGGCCTTCGCGGCGAGCTGTTGCCGATTCGTGGCCGACACTCCACTGCCGTGCGCCAGGAGCTGAAGTACCCACTGCCGATCGACGGGATCGGCGATCACGATGCGACCACCCTTGGCCGCCGAGCGAACCATGGTCGGGCCACCGATGTCAGTGGCTGCAATTACTGATTCGCGCGTGGCTCCTGCCTTGGCGATCGCTTCGGCTAGCGGGTAGAAGTCGCCGCACATCAGGTCGAAGAAGGGAACGCCCATCGCTTCGAGGACGGCCAGCTCGGTGTCTACCCGAAAGGCCAGCAAGCCGGCGTGGACTTCGCGGGAGAGGGTGACGACTCGGTGATCGAGAATGGCCTCGCCGACCATGTCAGCTACGTCGTGGACTTCCAGACCCGCCTTGTCTAGGGTTCGGGCGGTGCCTCCAGAGGCCCATATCTTCCAGCCCATGGCGATCAAAGCTTGAGCAAACTCCACGATTCCCTCTTTGTTATAGACAGAAATCAGGGCGTTTTTCGGAAAGTAGGCGGTCGGTGTTGCGTCCATAATTCTGGCCCTCGCAAATACATAATGTGCGTCCCGATGTTCTTCGGGGTCTGCGTCGTCATCCTAAGAGTTTCCCCAAAGAAAATCAACCTAAAATTGCGGGTAAAAGTTTTAGTGATCGAGTTTGCCGATTGTTTTTAGAACCAGTGGTATCTCGATGGTGCCATCACCGCCACTGAAGTGGCCCATTTTAGGTACGACAATCGTTTCGGCATTTAGTCGATCCTCAAAAAGTTGCACATTTGCGAGCGGCACGTAGGGGTCGTCGTCCGAAAAAATGGCGACGATTTGGTCAACTTGTTGGCGAACACGCTCATAGTCGATCGGGGTCGTCAGCCACGGCGTGGCGATGGCCTCCTCTGCGGTTACGTCGACAGTTTTGTCGCCCAGCGTTAAAAATTCGAGAAACGGGGCCACTAAAACAGCGGCCTTAATATGACGTCCGACGGGGAGTATCTCAAGCGCGCGCAAAATCGTTTGGCAGCCAATACTGTGGCCAATCAAAAATGTCTCTTGATCACTCCAAGTAATAATTTTTGCCAAATGGGGCACCCACGCTTCAATGCGGGGTGTCCCAGCTGCCGGCATCTGTGGGACATCGACCTCAAAATGACGCGCTTCCAGTTCGCGTTTGAGCCAGGGAAACCAACCCTCTTCGGGGTAGCCATCCCAGCCGTGGACGATAATGACGCGTTTCTGCATAATTCGATCCTAACACAACTGACGCGTTTCCAGACGAGGCTAAAACCCTCATGTCAGCTTTGATATGCTCGCCCAAACGCTCTACTTCATCGCTGGCGATGGTTGGATCCCATAATTGCATAGCTTAAGCCTATCATAAATCGCAAAAACAGGTTACAATAGAGTCAATGACATTTAACGAACTCGGCATTTCCGACGTTATTCTCGGAACTATTCAGGCGGCGGGCTTTGTAACCCCAACCCCCATCCAAGTGCAAGCCATCCCCATTGCTCTCCAGGGTAAGGATATTATTGGTATTGCTCAAACAGGCACGGGTAAAACCTTGGCTTTCGGTATTCCCCTCCTCGAGCGCGTTTTAGCGACCAAAGGCCACGCTCTGATTGTCCTGCCTACCCGCGAACTTGCCATCCAAGTTGATGAATCACTCCGTCGGATTGGTCGCTCTCTCGGCGTCCGTACGGCTGTTATTATCGGCGGCGCCTCGATGAGTCTCCAAACACGCGATCTCCGAATTAATCCCCAAGTCGTGATTGGCACGCCGGGTCGAATTATCGACCATCTCGAACACCGGAGTTTGAATTTAAACCAGGTAACCACCCTTGTGCTTGACGAAGCCGATCGTATGCTCGACCTCGGTTTTGCCCCGCAAATTCGTCGCATCTTAGAAGTTGTTCCGAAAAACCGCCAAACCCTCCTTTTTTCAGCGACAATGCCACCCGATATCGTCAAAATTGCCCAAACCTATATGCAGCTGCCCTTGCGGGTAGAGATCGCGCCGTCCGGCACGGCGGCCGACAAAGTCACCCAAGAACTTTTTATTGTCGGTAAAGAACAAAAGCCAGCCCTGCTGGGCGAAATTTTGAAACAGTATCAGGGTACGGTATTAGTTTTTACCCGCACCAAACACGGAGCTAAAAAGCTCACCAGAATCGTCGCTGGTATGGGCCATACCGTGGCCGAGATTCATGGTAATCGCTCATTACCACAACGCCGCGAAGCCCTTGGTGGTTTTAAAAATGGTAAATATCGTATTCTGATCGCCACCGATATTGCTGCCCGAGGCATCGACGTGACGGGTATCGAGCTTGTGACCAACTACGATCTGCCCTAACATGCCGAAGACTATGTCCACCGCATCGGCCGCACCGGCCGCGCCGGCCAAACGGGCCATGCTATCACTTTTGTTGAGCCCGCCCAACGGGGCAAAATTCGTAATATCGAGCGTCTGGTTCGGGCCAGTCTCGCAATTCGTGCTTTGCCAGCCCTGCCAAATACACCACAGATCCAGGCTCCAATCCCAGCGCCAAGCAATAATCAACAAATTCGACCAAGTCGGCCGGCCTTTCATCAACCGCAACGACCAGCGCCTTTTACGCCGAACCGACCAGCTTCTCAACCGGTTACTCAACCTGCTCCCCGGCCAAGCATTCCTGAAGCTCCCCTTCTCCACCCCACCTGGGGCCGGGAGTATGGTGGCACAAAAAGACGTGCGGGCAGTCAAGGCCCGCGTCAGGAACAGCGGCCTCCTCGCCGCTAAATTCACGGGCGACGCACTATTATACTAGCTAGTATAATAGTGCTATTTGTGGATAAATTTACTTACTAGGGCTTACGCACTTCTCGGGGAACACCTCCGAGGAAGTATCCGTTCACCTCGGAGGAGGAACGGGGGAAGTGCGTAAGTCCTACTTACAATAGTCGCTGGTTTTGCCACTCATATAGTCGGCTGGCGGTAAACTTTTAACTTTGGCGGTGTCGGCAGCTGGTAGTAAATCAAACCAACAGACAGCGTACGGTGCCAGGCTCGGATCGTGGCTAGCCGCCCAGGTGGGGTCTTGCGAGATCTCATTTTTTGTTTGGAGATTATAGACGCCAAAATCAAAGAAGGTATTTTGCCCCTTTGTGACACCAACCGCGGTGGCGATCAAATCACCTGACCTGACAACAATATTGGGTTCAACCCTCGTTGTCCGTGAATCACCTTCTTTCGGTTCGGAAAACTGGTCAGCAATGGCTTGGAATTGGGGGTCGAGCGTCAGAAGGTGGCCCAGGCGATACATCATTCCACACGGTGCGACAAAATCGAAGGTATACTGGGTTTCACCTTCCACTAGATATCGGGCGCCATCCACAACAACGGCATCGAGTGGCACGCGAACAATCACTTGGTTGTCGGTGATTGTGTCAAAACGAAAACCACCGTGGGGCTTGTAGTTGTCACCTCGAGTTTGGCCAGGGTAAAGAATTGATGTTACCTGGCTGGTATTAATGGGACTTGTGAAGAGGGGAGTTGGGCATGCCGGCGGTGTGCCGGAGGCTTGCCAGCCATTTTCTGTTTGTTGCCAGGTGACGCTTGCGGTTAAGGTATCATCTGGTGGTCGCCGGGCCGGTTCTATATTATCAAGATCACTTTGATCTGTATCTGAAATCTGGCTTAGGTCGGCCGATTGTCTTTGTTGGTTATAAATTACGACCCCCAGGACAACTCCCACTAGGCCGAGCAAGATAATGAGAGCTACCAGAAAGCCAAGAATACGTTGGTGGTGGGGCGCTATGGCCGCCAGCGGGGTCTTATTTTCCATCAGAAACCTCACTCACTTGCCACCTTTTCAGCTTAGGAATATCTTTGACGAAATAGTTCGTCATAAAACCCGGGAAGTGCATGGCTTGCATTTTACCGCGTACTTTCTCGATCATTTGGTCGGCTGTTATATCAGGTTCGGTAAAAGCCCCATTTTGATAGCACTTACTGCAATATTCTTGCGTTTTTGATCCATCCTTATTAGTTCCGCCACCGGCTTCGTCCTTACTCATTGGCATCCCGCAGCTTTGACAAAACGGGCCCTTTGGTCCAAATAACATATTCCTCCTTAAAACAAAAACTCAAATTCTATAAACTTATTTTACGCTCAAGAGATCGTTTTTGATAGCTAACAAGCGCCTTTTTTAAAAGACTTCGCTTTTCTACCCTACTCTTATAACGCGAATTTTTTCGTTTAGGATTCATGTAAATACCGTGAGAAAAATTGATCAACTTTTGGAATAGGAGTAAATTATCATAGCCAGTAATTACCACACACCAGCCCTGTTGATCAATCGAACTCCTGATTCCAATCTGTGTTAGTAATTCTCGCATCAAAACAAGTCGATCGAGGTTTCGCTGATAACCGCGGACTCGTCGCCTCGATCCGGAGATATCGATATTTCCTTCGTCATCGAAAAACGCCCTCAGAAAAGTTTGCTTCCAGGCGAGAGAGCAACTGCTAATGTTCTCAAAAATTTGAGCGCGGTAGCTTATCAGGATGTTGGTTAGTTCAACGGAATAATAATTAAGACGATAAATATCGTTAGGATAACAAATAACTTTTCCAGATAAGCCGAAGAGTCTAGAAACTAAAAGCTGCTGTCTGTTAATCAGATTAGTCGATCGATTATAGTAGGAACTTGTCGAGCCTCGCAGCGAACCATCAAAACTAAAATGAGCCACACACTCAATGAGTGCTGGTGTTATGGAGTTTGGAAATATGGACGGTCGATTATGGGGTCTACTTATCCCGCGGCGTTTTGTATTTGTTTTAATTCTTACTAAATTAAGTTTCTGTTGTATTGTTCGTTTCTGTTTCTCGGACAAGATGACTAATCGGACAATAGAGGACACGGTTGTTTTGGCTATGCCGGTCGTTGTGCAAATCTCACCAAGGCTCCAACCAGCTTCGCGCAGGCGGATACAAAGATCGACAGTAGTCTTTGACGTTCGCACACCTCTCATAGTAGTATTCTACTGTTCGGTTTATGTTCGGTCAAGTAACTTGTAATATAGAACATTCTTGGTTATGATAACGCCCGATGGGCCTGTAGCTCAGTGGTAGAGCAGGTGCCTTTAAGCTTAAGAGCCGTATAGCAGAAACCAATGTTATACGTGGACATCGCTATTTGCTGGAAACTCCTGTTAGGTTTTCGGTAGTTCGCTCACACGGACTAATAATCCGAAAAATAGGGACAATCAGCAGGCAATCCGCCAAGGCGGAGCGCCTCAGAGACTACACGCGATGCACCTGTGATGGTGAAGATATAGTCCAGACTACAATTCGCTTACGCGATGCCTAAGAAATTAGGAGTAGTAGGTTAAGCACCGTGTCGTGAGTTCGATTCTCACCAGGCCCTCCAAAAGAAAATCTCATCACAAAGATGGGATTTTCTTTTGGATTGTTATTAGTCCCTACTGCGGCCGTTTTTTATTCCCAGTAAAACAACCACGGCAATCGGGGTTAAAATGGCGAGATTGTAGTAGTGCACTAAATAGCCGATAAGTTTTGATTGTTCGGCTAATGTTACTTTTGCCGCTTCCGGAACATAACCCAAGATAATAGCGGCGATTAGGAGACCAGTTAAAGCGGAAAGAATAAAGAGTTCGATGCCAGATAACCATCCCCTGCCCTTCTCCGCATCAATCCCGGCTTTATGCGAAACCAAGAACATAGAGATGGCAAACAAGCCAATCTGGATTTGGCTTTCGGTCACATTGGCCCGAATAAAGTAGCGGCCGAGAAGGGGATGCGTGCCTTGAAAAAAACCAAAAACATCTGACCAAAGGAGTGAGCTAATCACCAGCCCAATATAGGCGGCGACCATCGTGACGATGATCCGCTCTCGTTGCATCAATAAACCGTACCCCACGGCAATAATCAAAAACAGGACAATAAACAGGTCCCAAGATGGTGCCGAAAAGTTCACGGATCTCCCTCCCTGACTCTACCTTTATTATAAACCAGGAGAATAGAAATGACAAAATTCCGGCAGGACTTACGCACTTCCCGTGAAAACCCCAGGGGTTTCCAGGCGTCTTAACCCCTGGGGTTAAGGAGAAAGTATGTAAGTCATGTTTGGTAATCGGTGTCCCTAATAAGCTAATTAGCTAAGAAGCTAGTTAGAGTCCCGCCTTCCGCAAATCCTCAAGTATCTTCTCCTGATCCTTCGTCAGTTTTCGTGGCCAATCGAGGCGAACGGTTAAGAAAAGATCACCGCGACCGCGGCGGTGTTGGGTACCTTTACCGGGGAAACGAAATGTTGTTCCGGGCTGCGTGCCGGCCGGAATTTTTAAATCAAGTTCATCGCCAGCCGGCCCACGCAGTTTTAAAGTATTACCTAGGAGAAGGTCAGAGAGGTGGACACCCACCTCAAGCTGAACCTGGCTCATGGCCTGGCCCATCACATCTTCAAAAAGGTCGCTTAAGTTACCAAAACCAAAGCCACCGCGACGACCTCCCCCGCCGCCAAAGAGATCTTCGACGTTAATCGAACCGGAAAATCCGCCACCACCTCCGCCTCCAAAACCGCCAAAACCAGACGGGCCTTCAGCACTACCAAACTGATCGTAGTTAGCGCGCTTTTTGGGGTCGGATAAGACTTGGTAGGCTTCGTTGACCTCTTTAAACTTACCCTCCGCTTCTTGACCAGCCCGATCAGGGTGGTGTTCGAGGGCTAACTTGCGGTAGGCCTTTTTAATTTCCTCGGGACTAGCTGATTTGGCTACGCCCAGGACTTGATAGTAATCTTTTGCCATAACTGCTTGTAGTTTACTCCTGTTGTTAAGCTGCGGCAAGCCTGCTAGCCTGGGAGCAAACATTGTGAAGGGGGGACAGTGCGATGTCCATGAACAATTTGGGCCTTTATTGTGCTGGGCTCACGTCCAGCTATCTTCTCGGTTCGTGCCTTTTTGGCGTCTGGCTGGCTCGGGGTAATCAGGGCGATCCCCGTCATTTCGGTGCTCAAAACAATGGTCTGGCACTGCTAGCGCGCCGGCTTGGCTGGGTTCGGAGCCTCTGCATTAGCTCCCTCGACATCAGTAAGGGGATCGTCGTTATCCTCCTATCCCGTATCTTTGGGCCCCCGGGAGATAGCGTCTTTGCTCCGCTGTGTCTAGTTTTCCTCCTGCTAGGGCATCGCTACCCGCTCTTCCGGCCTCCGGGGTTTACAGCCCTGCCAGTCAAAACTGGAAAGCAAGCCCAGAAGCCAACTTCACGGCGTGCTGATTTTATCGCCAGGGTCACAGAAGGGCGGTTTGTCGGTGGGGTCGGTGCGACGTCGCTACTTGGCGCTTTTCTGATGATTGCCCCAGTCGTCACGACGATCTGTCTTCTCCTCTGGGTGGCCGCCATCTACCTCTGGCAATATTCGGCGGTGGCGAACCTGGTAACAATTGGTTCAGCCTTGCTGCTTCTCTTTGTCACTGGGGTTGATCGAGTCTGGGTTGTCGTCGCAACTTTCGGTGGCCTCCTGACCCTATGGTCCTACTGGCCGGCTCTCAAGCTACTAGCCCAGGGCAAAGAGACCCGTCTGCTCGTCTACCCCGGCTTCTCTTTGAAAACGGGTATGGTCGCGACACGGGTGCGCGGCGCCTATGGCGACTTCTTTGATTACGATTTGAAGAATAGCCGCTTGACAGCCACTGGCGGGGCCACCCCCTGGGCCTTCCTTGTCCACCCTTTGGACCCCGAGGGCTTCATCGATCTCGATCCGAAGATAGCGGCCGCGCTGATTCGTCGGGCGCAGACCCGGCAGATGATGCTGGATGATAGCGACCCGCTGATTTTGGAAGCTCTTCGCAAGAAGGGTGACCAATTCGACAAGAATATCCGCGCCCTGGGCGTGCGCCCCATCGGCGAAGGGGTCTTCGCTATCCGCGGCCGCCGGACGGTTGGTACTTTCATTTTCGTGCCGTACATCGCCGAGCGTTTTGCCGAAGCCATGGTTCTGCGGAGCGAGGGCTACCTCGATCTCTACGAAGAGATCATGAGCTCAATCGTGGAAGCGGCTCGTCAGGCCCATACTCTTGGCGCTCGCGTCCTCGGCCTCGGCGCCTTCACCTCAATCATCTCCGCTGGTGGCGAAGAGCTCGTTCGACGCCTGCACGAGATCGGCATCGACGACTTGTTCGTCACCTCCGGCAACACCTATACCGCCGCCGCCCTCGTCCAGGGAGCCATAGCTGGTTGTCGCAAGATGGGCAAAGATCCGGCCACCTCAACCGTCATTATGTACGGTCTCGGGTCGGTCGGTACCCCTGCCTCGTATCTGCTGGCGCACCGCTTCCGCCGGATCATCCTGGTGGCGCGCAACCAGGGCAAAATGGCTCGTTTGGCCAAAGACTTGATGGCCGCGGTTGACTCCGGGCAACACGAGATTACCTATACCGACGACTTGCGTTCGGTGTTGCTCCA
>JBBTZN010000058.1:0-18143 GCA_038061355.1 Patescibacteria group bacterium
TTCTGGCTACTGGATTTTAACCGCCCGTGCAGTTTCTGGTGCTTATCCGCGTGGTGAAATGCCTCCTCCGGCCAAACCAGGTCAGGGGTTAAGCGACGACTCGGGGGCGATTGTCCGCTATGTCTTCGATGCTAATAACAATCTCATCGATCGAACAGTAATTCAAAAGACTAAAAGTAATCGACCGCACACTATTCTCGTTGGTAACCAGCTGATTACCACCTGGGATAGCGAAGGTCATGTTACTCTGCGGATTGATGAGGTAAACTAAAACCAGTTTTAATAAGAACGGAGGAAATTATGGAAAAATATAAGGAACAGTTTCAACGGCTACCGGTCTGGCAACAGATCATTGCCGCCGTTGTTATCGTCGCCCTTATTGTGACAGTCGCCGTCGCCGCCGTCGAAATTATTATTCCAGTGGTGATCATGCTGATTATTCTTTTCCTTATCTTTGGTAATGTTTCGGTTTCCAAATCAGCCGATGCCGATAAAACAACCTGGCAAGTAAAAAGTGATGTCATAAATGCTGACGTTACCCACAAACAAGAAGATGGTCTCCACGGCTCAATCAAGATTCCGCCGAAAAAAGATGAAGAGTAAAATAAGTTAGTTTTGCAAAATAAAAGTCCGTGCACTACTTCGATACGTTGGTATCGGTTGGTCTGATAAAATGACCCTCGTTTTAGTCAGCCTCACCGTCGGTTTAGGTTTCGGCGCCATCCTCGACCGGACAAGGAAGTCTTAGCACAACACTTTTTAAGTTGTTTCATTGTTGATTCTCTCGAAGGGGAGTAATATCAAATAGATATGTCAGAAGAGCAAAAGAAAATTCTTAAAGCTCAGCTTTGGGCGATTGCCAATGAGCTCCGGGGTAAAATGGATGCGGATGAGTTTCGCGACTATATTTTGGGCTTCATTTTTTACAAATACCTCTCCGAAAAGATGCATATCTACGCCGATGAGCTGCTCGAGGGCGACGGTATCAAATACGAAGAGCTCGACGGGGCTATACCAGGCGAAAAAAAGGTTATCGAAGCGGTCAAAAAAGAAGTGCTCGACAGACTCGGTTATTTTCTCGAACCGTTCGAGCTCTTCCATAACGTCGTCAAACACAGTAGCGAAAAAGGCAACTTGGTCGAAGTTCTCGAAAAAATTCTCAACAACATCGAGCGTAGTACGATGGGCACCGATAGCGAAGAAGATTTCGATAAACTTTTCTCGGAGCTTGATCTTAACTCGAGTAAGCTTGGCAAGACTATCCAAGCCCGCAGTGAACTGATCGGCAAAGTCCTAACTCATCTCGATAAAATCGACTTCCAACTCCACAATGCC
This sequence comes from Patescibacteria group bacterium, assembly GCA_038061355.1. Classification (GTDB taxonomy): domain Bacteria; phylum Patescibacteriota; class UBA1384; order JBBTZN01; family JBBTZN01; genus JBBTZN01. The sequence continues at coordinate 1,336 of JBBTZN010000058.1, forward strand.
GAGATTGATGTGTTGGGCGATGCCTACGAGTATCTGATTGGTCAATTTGCTTCAGGTGCCGGCAAAAAAGCGGGCGAATTTTATACGCCTCAAGAAGTTTCGACGATTCTCGCCAAAATTGTTACGGCTGGTAAAACCCAGCTTAAAAACGTCTACGATCCGACCTGCGGCTCTGGGTCGCTCCTTTTGCGCGTCGCGAGCTACGTCATGGACGTTGGCAAGTTTTACGGCCAAGAGCTCAACAACACCACCTACAACCTTGCCCGCATGAACATGATTCTCCATGACGTCCATTTCTCGCGTTTCGATATCAAACAGGAGGACACGCTCGAGCATCCCCAGCACATCGACGAGCGGTTCGAGGCGATCGTCGCCAATCCGCCATTTAGCGCCAACTGGTCGGCCAATCAACTCTTCATGAGCGACGATCGTTTTAGCCACTACGGTAAGCTCGCCCCCAAGACCAAAGCCGACTTCGCCTTTATTACTCACATGGTCTACCAACTCGCCGAAAACGGCACCATGGCCGTCGTTATGCCGCACGGCGTCCTGTTCCGTGGCGCAGCCGAAGGCCATATCCGCAAGTACCTCATTCAAGAAAAGAACTATCTCGATGCCGTCATCGGCCTGCCCGCTAACATCTTCTATGGCACGAGTATCCCGACTTGTATCCTAGTCTTCAAAAAATGCCGCACCAATCCCGACGATGTTTTGTTTATTGATGCGTCAAAGGGCTTTGAAAAAGCCAAGAACCAAAACCATCTGCGTCAAGACGATATCGAGAAAATTATCGAAACGTACACCAGGCGCGAAACGATTGAAAAATACAGCCACGTCGCCAGTCTTAAAGAGATTGCCGACAACGACTACAACCTCAACATCCCGCGTTACGTCGACACTTTCGAGGAAAAAGAGTCGATTGACTTGGTCGCCGTCACGACCGAGATCAAGCAGCTCGATGTAAACTCAGACGCCATCGACCAAAAAATCGCCGCATTTTGTCAAGAACTCGGCATTGACCCGCCATTCGGAGGGCAGGAATGAGCACTATAAAGAAGTATCTGCTCTTCATGGACGAGTCTGGTGACCACGGTCTTAGAACTATCGACCCAGCTTTTCCGGTCTTTGTGCTGATGGGTTTGCTTATTGAGGATTCGGTCTATATCGAAACCCAAGCCAGAATCAACGAGTTCAAACAAAAGTATTTCAAATCAACCGAAGTCATCCTTCATAGTCGCGACATCAGAAAATGTGAGGGCTCCTTTTCGATCCTCTTTAACTTAGAAATTAAAGAAGCCTTTTACCGTGATCTCAACAAAATCTTATCAGAGCAAAGGTATACGCTTGTTGCCTCGGCGATTCATAAACAAAAGCACATCGCAAAGTATGGGAAGTTGGCTGATGACCCCTATGAGATCGCACTGACGTTTGTGCTTGAAAGAACAATCTTTGAACTCAATAAACGATTCTGCGCAGATACACCAGTCATGATTGAATCCCGGGGAACGAAAGAGGATGCGCAGCTCGCCAAGCGATACAACGAACTGCTGTACCGCGGTAGTGGTCAGATAGATCCAGAACGCTTCCAACACTGCTTTTCGGAGGAACTCGATTTTCGTCGCAAGAGCGAAAATAACATCGGATTACAGATTGCAGATCTGTGTGCGTATCCGATTGCTCGACACGTCTTATATCCAAAGCAGCCGTATCCTTCATATGATGTGATTGCGAAAAAGATACGATCTGGTCCAAAGGGAGTGCTTGGCTATGGCCTCAAGATGTTTCCCTAATCAAAGCAAAAAGCTTCCTTGCGGAAGCCCTATGCCGATCGGGGACACCCCGGTCCGCTTCCAATATTACATGAATTGTGGCGTAAAAGCTACAAGACGGTTTACACCCATCGAATTCGATGGATTTACAAACGTAGTTAGTCGCAACACCGCTGCCATCGCACAGCTCACATCGTTGATGCAGAGTCGCGGTCTATTTAGTAGAGATTTCGACCACGATGAATGGGAAGTAATAACTGATTTCTACAACAAATCGCGACTCCTGGATCAAGCAATAAAATACAATAACACGGCATTTACAAATGACGTGGAGCAGATCAGAACAAATAAACAGAGAATATTTCTTGCGTCTTTCGCTGATTTTAAATTTGCTGATACTGCAATAACTGCGCAAGTATTCGAAGACTATAAAAGCAAATATCTCGATATCTATGCCCCAATCCATTCTGGCGAGAAAGTTTCTATACTAAACGACGTTGATTTTGAGCTCGAGCTGTTGCGTCGCGACACGATCAACGTCGATTATATCGTTCGGCTTTTGGCACGCATGGTTGATGCGGAGGGCGAACAGAAAGACAAAATCAAGCAAAATATTCTCGGTATTATGGCCGGTGATGTCGGACTTCGCAGCAAACGCGAGTTGATCGAGAAATTTATCGAGCATAACATCCCAAAGATTCATGATGCAGAACAAGTCGAAAGCCAATTTGAAAGCTTTTGGAATGATGAGAAGCTGCGCGCCTTCGAAGAGATGTGTCAACAAGAAGGCTTAACAAGCGATAAGCTCCAAGAGCTGATCGATAACTATCTCTTCACGGGCCAGCAACCCCGCCGCGATCAGTTGGCTACTGTGTTAGTCATCAAGCCAAAAATCCTTGAGCGCGAATCAATTTTGACGCGAGTCAACAAAAAGCTCCGACAGTTTATTGATACGTTTATTGAAGGGATATAAGTGTAAAATTTATGATGCAGCTCTCTAAATCCGACTATCTTATGTTCCTCAAACATCCGGCGTGGATGTGGTTAAAGAAACACGATAAATCGAAATTGCCGCCGATTGATGCCAATACGCAGGCGATTTTTGATGCTGGGCACGCTTTTGAGTCTTATGTTGAAGCGCAGTTTCCTGACGGGATAACGCTGGGCTTTGACAACTACGACCAGTATTTGACGTTACCAGGCCGCACAGCCAAAGCGGTAGAGGGCAACGCCCAAACGCTCTTCCAGGGTCGTGTCGAGGCCGATGAACTGACGTGTATCTTTGATATGATCCACCGCATGGAAGGTAATCTCTTCGACCTGTATGAGATTAAGTCGAGCACTAAGGAAAAGCCGGAACATATTCTCGATTTGGCGTTTCAGAAGTTAGTGCTCGAACAATCAAACGTTCGGATTCGTAATGTCTTCGTGATCGTCGTCAACGCCGACTATATTCGCCACGGCGAAGTTGACCCAAAGCAGCTGACGCGAACCATCGACGTTACCGAACGCGTCAATGCGATTAAAGATCAAACACAAGCGAACATAAAACGAGCCCTCGAAATCATGCACGCACCAACCTGCCCCAACCTCTCCCCACGCCATGCCGAGCAAGCCTACCTCAAAGAGTGGCTAGAGATCTTTCTAACTTTGAAACTGCAACCTGATCCCTACTCGATCTACCAGATCAATCCGCCGAGTAGCGACCTGTTGGGCGAGCTGGAGGACCAGGGCATCGAACGAATGTCTGATATTCCGGATGATTTCACTTTTGGAAATATCAAACATAAGCGCCAAGTAGAGCTCACGAAAATCGGCGAACCATTAATTCAGATCGAGCGGATTTGTGAGTTTCTTAAAAGTTTTCAGTTTCCACTGTACTTTCTCGATTACGAAACTATGATGAGTGTTGTACCGCCTTTTGATGGCTCACGACCCTTCCATCAAATCCCCATGCAATACTCGGTGCATATTCTCCCTGTTCCTGGCGTCCCACTCGAGCACCGCGAGTTTTTGCATACCGACAAATCAAACCCCAGTTTGCCGCTGCTCAAGCAAATGCAGCAAGATATCGGGCCGGTGGGGTCAGTTATCGTCTGGCACGAGTCCTTCGAAAAAGGCCGCAACCAAAAACTTGGTGAGATGTTCCCGGAGTTTGCCGGCTTCATGACGCAGCTCAACAGCCGCGTGATCGATCTCAAGACCCCGTTCTCCGAAGGTTGGTACGAAGACGCGCGTTTTTACGGCAGTGCAAGCATCAAGAAAGTACTACCCGTACTCGTGCCCGAATTAAGCTACACCGAACTGGCCGTCCATGAGGGTCAATCTGCCCAGAGGCTATGGATGGATGTTGTCTTAAACGACAAATACCATGAACGCCGCGAACAAATCTTCAAGGATTTGTTGGAATACTGCGGGCTCGACACCCTAGCCATGGTACGTATTTTCGAAAAACTGGTAGATACCGGCAAAGGCGTCTCTAACCCTTTGCCGGTGCTCGTACCCATAGAGTCGACCGTTGTGTTGCAACCAGGCAAACTGCAACAAGGACGATTATTTGACTAACTGGGAGGCCGCAAATAAAGTCAGGAGATAATGGGCTTGAAGTTCCTGGATTTCTCCCAAAATGCGTAAATCTTGACATGATCTGATAGATTCACCTTATGCAAAAGAAAACAGTACCAACTTACGATGTCATCGTCATCGGTGGCGGAGCCTCGGGGATGATGGCGGCTGGTAGGGCGGCGGAGTTAGGTAGGCGAGTTTTACTTATCGAAAAAAACCCAGCTCTCGGGGCGAAACTCAAAATCAGCGGTGGAGGACGTTGCAATATCACGAATAGTGAAGAAGATATTCACGCTCTACTCAAAAACTACGGGGCGGCTGCTAAGTTTTTGTATTCGACTTTTGCCCAATTTGGGGTGGCTGATACTTTTACATTTTTTGCAAAACTGGGGTTGCCGCTGGTCGTACAGGCCAATAATCGCGCCTTCCCTAAAACCGAAAGGGCGGTTGATGTTGCTAGGGCTCTAGAAAAGTATTTGGCTAGTGGTAAAGTAACGATTTTTACCGATACAAAAGTTACCGAAATCAATAATGTGGTTAATCGTATTGAGAGCATTGTGGCTGGCGGCGTTACCTACACGGCTAACGCTTACATTCTCGCCACTGGTGGACTGTCGCACCCCGAAACTGGTTCGACTGGTGATGGTTTTGGCTGGCTGCGCGATTTGGGCCATGCGGTTGTAACGCCCACGCCTTCAATTGTGCCCCTGTCCACCAAAGAGCGCTGGAGCCATGCTTTGTCTGGTGTGTCACTGCCAATCGCCAAGGTGACGTATTATGTCGATGGCGCTAAACAGTTTTCCAGAAAGGGGCCGATTCTCTTTACCCACTTTGGCCTGTCGGGGCCAACCATCCTAAATAGCGCCGCCGCGGTGGGGGATTTGCTCCACACCGGCGAAGTTACGGCACGCATCGACTGTAACCCTGACCTTGACCAAGGCGCGCTCGATAAAAAAATCATCACCGTCTTCGACGCAAATAAAAACAAGATGCTCAAAAACATTGTTGGCGAATTTGTAGCGGCTGGATTAAGCCCCGGCCTTTGGCTGCTCGTGCCGACCATCAACCCTGATACGAAAGTGCACAGTCTCAAAAAAGAGCACCGCAAGCTCTTAGTTGAAACCCTAAAGGCTCTACCCGTCACCGTTACTAGCCTGATGGGTTTTGATAAAGCCATCGTCGTCGATGGGGGAGTGCCCTTGTCGGAAATTGACACCAAAACCATGCGCTCAACCATTCTCGAAAACCTCTTTATCACCGGCGATCTTCTCCTTATCAACCGCCCTTCCGGCGGCTTCTCCCTCCAGCTCTGCTGGACCACCGGCTTCGTCGCCGGCTCCCATTCCTAATTACAACACACAATTTTCTTATTCTCATGTTCTTAAGAACATGAGAATAAGAAAAAAATACGGTATAGTAAGATTACAATGAAAAAGCCACGCGAGCTCGAACGAATGTTAAAGGGTGTTGCTAACCATAGGCGCATTGAGATTCTCCTGCTCTTAGCGAGAAAACCCGATTTATCACTTACCGAAATTGCGGCCGAGCTGAAAATTAATTTCAAGACTGCTCACGAACACGTTAGGCGGCTAGCTCTCGCTGGACTCATTATCAAACGTAACCAAGGCGCCGCTGTTCGCCATACCCTTTCAACCCGTGGGGATATTATTCTCAAGTTCTTAAGAACATTAGAATAAGAAGACTATGAATGTAATTAATAAATGAAGGAAACCGGACGCTCGCAGAAACACGAGACACGAAATTGAGAAAGTCTTACTCTAGCAAAAAATTAAAGTTAAGATCATACTAAAATATATACGGAGAGGAGAATAATAATGCAAAACTACACGAGCGCTGACGAATTTATGGTTGATCTGAAGAGCTCCCTTACGGCTGATACCACCAACCCAGTCGCCAAGTACGCCCTCACTATAGCCAGTACGCCTAAATCCATCCTTTCCAAATACACACGCTGCCCGAAACTCAAAGTTGAAACTTTTTCCAAAACCACACCCGTTTGGCAGGGTTCAATTCAATTTGATGGCCAAACCGTGCCACTAAGCGATATTCTCGATCAACTACAGAATCTAATCAATCACTCCTCGGAGTGATTGATTAGCACAAGGAGGAACAAATGAAAAATCCAAAGATTGGACAGCTTCTTAGCCTACAGGGCAAAACCGCCATCGTCACCGGCGGGGCGATGGGCATTGGCCAAGGTATTGCGAGCCGCTTCTGTGAAGCCGGCGCGAATGTGATGATCGCCGATCTCGACGAGGCAGCCGGACAAGAAACGACTCAAGTTTGCCAGGGAGTTGGTGGTCAGGCCCAATTTATCAAAGTCGACGTCAGTCAAGAAAATGACGTGATGCGTTTAGTACAAGCAACGATTGAGGCCTTCGGCGCCATTGATATTCTGGTCAACAATGCCGGCATCTACCCTTCTAATCCGCTGACAAAAATGACAACCGCCGATTTTGATCGCGTGATTGCCGTTAACTTAAAAAGTGTCTATCTTTGTACCCGCCTCGTGAGCCAGCAAATGATTGCCCAAGGACACGGGGGCAAAATTATTAACATTACCTCCATCGACGCCCTCCACCCCTCAATGGTTGGCTTGGCCCACTATGATGCCAGCAAACATGGCGTCTGGGGCTTTACGAAAAACGTCGCCCTCGAGCTCGCCGCGAGTAAAATTTGGGTGAATGCCATTGCGCCTGGCGGTATCAATACGCCCGGTGTGGCTAAGATGTCAGCTGGCGGCGGGGCCAGTCAAGAACAAGTCATCGTCGCGTTTCTCGATAAAATCCCGATGCATCGCTTTGGTGAACCAGATGATATTGGTCGCGTTGCCCTTTTTCTAGCCTCGGATTTGAGCTCATATATGACCGGCACGCAAATTGTGGTCGATGGCGGCGTCCTCCTGCGCTAGCCAGGACTTACGCAAATCCTCTTTAACCTCCGAGGTTAACGGTTAAAACCTCGGAGGTTTTCCAGATTTGTGTAAGTCCTGGCTAGTTAGCGACCCCTAATAACCTACCACCTAATAACCTAAAAACCTCGTCCTCACCGCGGAATCACAATCTCTTCGCCGAAATGTTTTTTGAGTCGAGCACGAATCGAACCCGGGTGGCGACCAAAATAGGCAGTCAGTTTTTTAAGGCCAACACCGCCCATAAATTGCACTTTGAGAGCGTTATCGTCAACCGAACCCCATGGGCGATAGGCATTGGGATAAGTCTCGCGCATCGTGGCCAGCTTGTCAGCCCAAGCGCCTGCAGCAGGGGATTTAGTCTTTTTTTCTAAAAGATCAGTGAGTTCGGGTAAATTAGCATAGTTTAGAGCCGCCTCTGCCGACTTAGCTCGCAGCCAGGTATCAATCTCGCGCGCTTCGTCACTAACCAAGAGTGCCATCCGATTAAGCCCCACCAAACTCAACGTGTCCAGCCGTCTGACTCGGGAGAGAGCGACATAGCCCATCCCGGGCGTAAAAGCATTCCGCAGATCAATCCGCGCGGCATCGAGTGTCATGCCTTGACTTTTGTGGACGGTAATAGCCCAGGCGAGTCGAAGCGGAAGTTGGGTGAGAGAAGCTCGCTTCGTCTCGCCATCGCGTAGCTCCCACGTGTCTGGCGTGATGACTAACGTGCGTCCGGAACGAAGTTTGACGATTGGGTAGTCAGTGTCATCTTCAAAACGGGTGACAATGCCCAGTGAACCGTTGACATATTTATGTTCGGGATCATTTTTAATACACATCACGAGCGCCCCTATCTTTAAGGCGAGCTCTAATGGCGCCAAACACGACCGTTTGAGGTTATCCACATATTGGGCTTTGCCCTTCGTGGTCATCTGATAAGTGCGAACATCACCCGGAAGACGTGTCAACTCTCTACAATTAATCTGATCAACATCGATATTAGTGGTATAGAGTTCTGTCACCTGTTGGTTGTCAGCTAACTGCACCCCAAAACGTGCGGAGAGAGCGTCAATATTGTCTTGGTTAATCTCTCCTGCCCGGAGGGCTTGGAGAATTTTAAGAAATGTTTGATCGTCTTGGCGATGTTGCTCGTCGAGGTAACAAATAACCGGGTTAATGGTCGGCCAACTCATGGCTTTGACGACAAAACTCCCCGATCGGCTACCAGAGCGATTTATCGGCGGGAGTTGAAAAAAATCGCCACACAATACCACCTGCAGGCCACCAAATGGGGCATCAACACCACGCACAGAACGCGTAATCTGCTCTACCAGATCAAGCCGAAAATCGTGAAGCATCGAAATCTCATCGATAACCAGAATATCGGCTTTGGTAATTGTGTCGCGCCGAGCTTGACTCAAGCTCTCATGGTAACGGCTGGGGAGGGAGTCGTGAATACCGATACCGCTCCAGGCATGGATCGTGCTGCCAGATAGATGGGTGGCGGCTAACCCTGTTGTGGCCGTAACCGCCACGTGTTTGCCTGCCTGGCGTGCCCGTTCAATAAACGTATTTAAGATATACGTTTTTCCCGATCCAGCTGGGCCAGTCAGTAAAACATTATATCCCGCTTCTAAAATTTTTAGAGCCAGCATTTGCTTCATCATAGATTTTTAGTATAGCAGGATTTGCGTACCGCACCGAGAAGCTATAAGCTAAGAGTAAGACTATAATCTGGAGGTCTAATTATGCGGACACTTACAAACGAACTAACCAGGCAGATTGGCAATCAAGTTGTGCTCAAAGGTTGGGTTCATGCCCGACGTGACCACGGTAAGCTGATTTTTCTCGATCTGCGTGATCGAGCCGGCTTAGCCCAGATCGTGGTGCTGCCTAAAAGCAAGGCCTACGCCGTGGCCGAAACCCTGCGCAGCGAGTTTGTGGTGGAGATTATAGGTCAAGTAAATGAGCGGCCCGCCAATATGGTGAATCCCGATATTCCTTCAGGCACCGTTGAGGTGCTTGCTGAAAATATCAGCATATTGAGCGTCGCCAAAACACCACCCTTTGAGATTGAAGATACCGCTCATATCAACGAGGAAACTCGCCTCAAATATCGTTATATCGACCTCCGCACTCATCGGTTACAAAAAAATATTCGCCTACGCAGCAAATTTGTCCAAAAGGTCCGCAGTTTTCTCTTTGACCAAGACTTTACCGAAATCGAAACACCGCTATTGACTAAATCAACCGCCGAAGGCTCACGAGATTTTATCGTACCCTCACGGCTCCAGCCGGGTAAATTTTATGCCTTACCGCAAAGTCCTCAACAATATAAACAGCTCTTGATGGTGGCTGGTTTTGATCGATATTTTCAGATTGCCCGAGCAATTCGCGATGAAGATTTGCGGGCTGATCGCGGTTTTGAGCATACCCAAATTGATATTGAAATGAGTTTTGTAGAGCGTGAAGATATCCTCAAAATCATGGAAGCCATGATTACACAAACTGTCGAAGGGCTCGGCTTTACAATTAAAGAGAAACCGTTCCCGCGCATCTCTTATACTGAAGCCATGAAAAAATTCGGCGCAGATAAATTTGACCTGCGAACCGAGGAAGATAAGAAAAACGGCATCTTGGCTTACGCCTGGGTTATTGATTTTCCATTCTTCGAAAAAACAGATACCGGCGGCTGGACCTTTACCCACAACCCGTTTTCACAACCGTTACCCGAATATCTCGAGGATCATCTAGTCGGCAACAATATCGAACACATTCTCACCTCGCAGTACGACCTTGTTTGTAATGGTTTTGAAGCGGGGGGTGGGAGTATTCGTGCTCATCAAAGCGAAGTTCTTCAGGCGACGTATCGAAATATGGGTTATTCCGAACAAGAAACACTCGACTCGGTCGGCCATATGCTGGAAGCATTTTCCTATGGTGCTCCACCACACGGAGGAATTGCTTTCGGTGTCGAACGCAACCTCATGAACTTAACCGGCGAAAACTATCTTCGCGAGGTTCAAGCATTTCCCATGACGTCTGGTGGACGAACAGCGGTTATGGATGCACCATCAACGATTGCAGACGAGCAATTAAAGGAGGTTGGGATTGCTCTCCGGAAACCTGCCAAATAGCTATCTTCTGCACCATCGAATCGGTGATCACCGGCCAAGTCGCTTTAAGTTGCTTTTGGCATTTGTAATTTTGGCTCTCGTAGTCGCTGTCCTCTGGCCAAGGCACTCGGCTAGCAAACCGAGTGATAAAGACGCCTTGGCGGCGATCGAACTACCAAATTTACCGACGGTCCTGGCACCACTACCCCAGTTATCAGCTAAACCAAGTAAGATAAATCTGCAGGCCAAAGCGGCTATTTTAATAGATGGGGCGACAGGCACCATTCTTTTTAATCAGAATGGCGAGCAGGCAGTGCCCATTGCTTCAACTACCAAACTCATGACCGCGATCTTAACCCGTGAAAATCTCGACTTAGATAAAGTCGTCACTATTAGCCAAGAGGCTACCTCGATCATTGGCTCGGATATGAGTTTGCGAACAGGTGAGGTGATTACGGTTCGAGACCTATTAGCCGGCCTCTTAATTACCTCGGGCAACGATGCCGCCCATAGTCTGGCGGAAACAGTTAGTCCCACCGTGGCCGAGTTTGTCGCAAAAATGAATGTCATGGCTGGCAAGCTAGGCATGAAAGACACTCGTTATGCCGATCCGGCTGGCCTCGATGATACAGGCCGCTCCACCGCGCGGGACTTGGCAATTGTTGCCCGACAGGCCCTAAAGGATAATGTCTTAGTCGAAATAATGCGCACTAAAGAAATCAGCATTACGAGTACCGATGGGTTGGTTCGCCACGATTTAGTTAATTCCAATCGATTAGTCGGTGAGTATGACTATCCCGGCGCAATTGGTCTCAAAACCGGCTTTACCCCCGAAGCTGGTCACTGTCTCGTCGCCGGCGCCGAGCGCGAAGGCCACCAACTTATCGCTGTTATTCTTCATACCGATGCCAACACGGTCACCGCTTCCGCCATCGAAGCTCGCAAGTTGCTTGACTGGGGCTGGGTTAATGTTTCGTGGAGCCAACCGATTAACTAGGTCAGGACTTACGCACTTTCTCCTTAACCCCAGGGGTTAAAACGCCTGGAAACCCCTGGGGTTTTCCCAAAAGTGCGTAAGTCCTGCAGGTTCATAGGCTATTAGGGGTTTTGATATCTTAAGATAATCCTGTAACAAAACTTGACTTAAAGGCATGCTCTCGCTAGGTTGTAATTAGATATATTAACTAACACGAAATATATAAACAACATTCCCCTAAGAACCTAATCACCTAAAAAGCTAAGAACCTAAAATCAGGAGGGAGAAAGGTCGCCGTGTCGATCTTCGACGAACTCCTCATCACAATCGACGATCAACAGAGCCTAAACACCGAGACACTTAACGGGTTTTTTCCGAACGTTAGTCGTCAACAATTAAGCTCAACAATTGGCCGTTTGATCGGCCGCGGTTGGCTAGCAACACCCAAACTCAATGGTCAGGAAAAATATCAGCTCACCAAAGAGGGGAATGCCTACATAAATGCCGTCCTAGGTGTAATTCGTGTGCGAGAAGAGCCATGGTCTGGCGAGTGGTTTTGGCTAGTCGCTAGCCTACCCGAAAGCAAACGCCGAGAGCGCGACCTCCTCCGAATCGAGCTCAATCGGCAGGGTTTTGGCCGCCTGATAGACGGTCTCTATCTACATCCGCGCGACCAAAAAGTGCTTATTGCTGATCTCATTCGTCGTTTTGGGATTGGCTCATCAGTTTATATCTTTGAGAACAAGCATCTGGGGCAGGGGACTAATCAAATTCTTATTAACCAGGCTTGGAATTGGCCAGTTCTAGCGGCTAACCTAGAATCTTATCTTAAGACAGCACGCCCGGAACTTGAACAAATCATTGCTGACAGCACCAACCTTAGAGATCAAGAGGCACGCGCAAAACTTCGGTTGCAAGCCAAAAAACTGGTCTTTACCTATGGGCAAATTTTAGTCGGCGACCCCAACCTGCCGATCGAGTTTGTGCCAATCAAAAACCCTTATCTTGAAGGTCAACAGTTTTACCAAGAGATTCGACGCTATTGCTACCTGTAGCTAGGTTCTTAGGTTCTTAGATTTTTAGGTTATTAGGAATAACGACAAAGTTCTTAGATTTTTGTATTTTCTTCGAATCACATTCCCCTAAGAACCTAAGAACCTAAGAACCTACACCCTAAGAACCTCCTATACGTGTTTCCAGTTCTGGAGGGCCGAGCTAGCCGCTGCTTGTTCGGCGGCTTGTTTAGAATTACCAGCTCCTTGGCCAATATGTTTCTCCGCTAGAAATACCCCAACTGTAAACTCTTTAGCATGATCAGGCCCTCGTTCAGATAAAACTCGATAATTGGGAGTTATCCCCAGTTGGTCTTGAGAGAGCTCTTGTAATCGACTCTTTGAATCAACATGCCAACCCTTTTCCAGGATCTCGGGTAGACGACCCAAAAGGTTGTGGGTAATAAATTTCTGGGACTCTTTATATCCCAAATCAAGATAAATCGCGCCGATTAATGCTTCAAAAGTATTAGCCAAAATCAAAGCCCGTGATTTACCACCGCTTTTTTCCTCACCTTTAGATAGATAAAGAAGATCGCCTATCTCTAATTCTTGGGCCACGCTGGCCAACATCTGGCCCTTCACTAGGGCACTGCGCCAGTTTGTTAAATCACCTTCCGGATTAGGGTAAGTAGCATAGAGATACTCGGTCACCACGAGTTCTAAAACGGCATCACCCAAAAACTCCAGGCGTTCATTGTGATTTAGAGGAAAGCCCGGATTTTCATTCAAATACGAACGGTGGACAAATACCTGGTGAAGAAGCTCGAGGGATTTAAACTTAACCTTAATTTTCTTTTGAAAATCATTAATAATCGACTCTCGTTCGACTTGGGCTGGGTGCATAATACCTTTCTAGCAGTGGCGTATAACGGATGGTGAGTAACTTTATTTGTCTGCTACTAACTATTCGCTATTCGCCATTCACTATTTGCTATTTGCTTTATCTTGTTTCGGTTCATCATCAGCCGGGTTATAACGCGAGCTTTGTCGATAAATAGTGCCTAGCACGCCGTTGACAAATCGCGAGGTACTATCAGAGCCAAAGGTTTTGCCAAGCTCCACCGCTTCGTTGATCGCCACTTTTGGTGGCACATCTTCGTCATAGAGCAACTCGTAAATAGCCAGGCGCAAAACGGCTTTGTCGATGGAGGCTATCTGATCAACCGGCCACTCTGGCGCAACCTCGCCAATTTTCGCGTCAATCTCGGCCGCATGTAGAACCACGCCGTTTACAATCCGACGAACATAGTCGCTGTCAGCATCATCTTCATAGGCCGCAATGTTACGGGAAGCAATTTCCATCGGCTCGCCACTTGACCTAAAATCCCACTCATAGAGTGATTGCATAGCGATCGAGCGGGATAAGTGGCGGTTCATTAACCCTCCGTTAAGATGGTCGTGGACTGTTTTTTGGGAATGACCAAGCGGTCACCATAATAGCCGCAGGCCTTGCAGACCTGATGCGAAAGCGTTGGCGCCTGACAGTGGGCACACTCGGCGAACTGGGTTTCACTCAAACTTAGATGTGAACGACGGTCGCTCGAACGTTTGTGCGACATGCGTTTCTTGGGCATTGCCATGATTGCCTCCTGTCTAAACTGAACAATAACAGACGTGTATTATCGTTATAATATCACAAAATTGACAATTCGTCCAGGTACAACAATGGTTTGTTTGAGTTCTTTGTCTTTGAGATAGGCACCGACGGTCGGTAACTCTTTTGCTATTTGAATAAGTGTCTCTTTTGGCATTTCCGGCTCTACTTTGAGCTGGCCACGAACTCGACCATTAACTTGCACGGGAATGATAATTGTTTCATCTTTTAATGCCGCCCTGTCAACCTCTGGCCAAGATTCATCAGGGAAGTCCGAAAAGCTAGATTTTTCCCAGAGCTCGTGCGCCAAATGTGGGGCGAAAGGAGCGAGAAGTTGAAAAAATGTTTGCCATGTGGCCTTATCGATTGACGTCTCTTTTTCCAGACCGTTAGTTAAGATCATTAACTGGCTAATAGCCGTATTAAACTGAAAGTTTTCAATGTCGGAAGTGACCTTTTGAATTGTCTTATTGAGTAAATTTTGTAGTCGTTTATTGTCTTCACCTAATCGCTGATCGCTAATCGCTAATCGCTTCGTTAAACGCCAAACCCGTTCCAGCCAACGTCGCACCCCAATCAAACCGTTCGTACTCCATGGTTTACTATCCTGAAATGGACCCATAAACATTTCAAAACAGCGCAGGGCATCAGCGCCATAAAGACTAACCACCTCGTCCGGGTTAACAACATTTCCCCAACGTTTGCTCATTTTACGGTTATCTTCACCCAAAATCAAACCTTGGTTACGCAAGCGAGTAAAGGGCTCACGAAATGTTAAATACCCACCATCGGCGAGAGCCTTCGTCATAAATCGCGAATAGAGTAGATGGAGAACCGCATGCTCGGCGCCGCCCACATACCAATCGACCGGCAACCAATTCTTAACCTCTTCCCGGTCGAAGGCCTGTCTCTGATCATGCGGACTAATATAGCGCAAAAAATACCACGAAGAGTCAACAAACGTATCCATCGTATCGACCTCGCGACGGGCCTGTTTATGACATTTTGGGCAGGTAACTGCATGGTGAAATTCAGTTGAACGCGCCAGGGGTGATTCGCCAGTTGGTCGAAAATCAATGTCCATGGGCAAACGCACCGGTAGCTGGTCCTCCGGGATTGGGATAATCGCAAACTTTTCGCCATTGATTTCTGCCCAGTCTATTTTGGAATTTGGAATTTGGAATTTGGAATTTTCCAAGCAGTTCTGACAATAGACGATTGGTATTGGTGCTCCCCAATAACGCTGGCGAGATACTAACCAATCGCGCAACTTATACTGCACTTTGGGCTGCGCCAAACCCGATTTTTGCAATTCCTCAATAATTTTCGGTCGCGCCTCCGCCGAGGTTAGACCAGTGTAGGCACCCGAATCAATAAGGACGCCATCGTCAGTAAAACAAACTTCAAGCGCCAAGATAGGTTCTTTCTGACGATTATCACTCGGCAGAACGGTCACTTTTAGGGGAATGTCATACCGTTTGGCCATTGCAAAGTCGCGCTCATCATGCGCGTCACCAAAAACAGCGCCTGTCCCATAACCGCCAATCACAAAATCACTAATCCAAATCGGCAATCTCTCCTTTGTTAATGGGTTGAGCGCGTAGGAACCAGTAAAAATGCCCGTTTGATCGACAGCGCTTGTCCGCTCGAGGGGAGTCTTCTTCGTCGCATTCTCGACATAAGTCGTCACAGCTGCGGCCTGCATTGACGTGGTGAGTTCACCAACCAAGGGGTGTTCGGGCGCCAACACCACAAAAGCCGCTCCAAAAATAGTATCAATGCGTGTCGTGAATACTTCAATCGTTTTTGAGCCGCCTTCCATCGGGAAGCTGACCAACGCTCCTTCACTTCGACCAACCCAATTGCGTTGCATGAGTTTAATCGGTTCTGGCCAGTCCAAGTCAGCTAAACCAGTTAAATACTCGTCGGCATAGCTTGTCATCCGAAAAAACCACTGTTCAAGCTCTTTTTGTAAAACAAGACTGTCGCAACGCTCGCACTTGCCATCTTTAACCTGCTCGTTGGCGAGAACTGTTTGGTCTTTTGGACACCAATTAACAGGGGCTTTCGCCCGGTAGGCCAAATCCATTTCGTAAAGTTTCAAAAAAAGCCATTGTGTCCACCGGTAGTAGTCAGGGTCAGACGAGTTAACTTCGCGATCCCAGTCGTAGGAAAGACCAATCTTTTGCATTTGTTGGCGAAAGCGTTCGATCGCTTGATTTGTACTAACAGCTGGGTGAAGCCCTGACTTAATCGCATAGTTTTCGGCAGGCAAGCCAAAAGCATCGTAACCCATGGGGTGAAGGACCTTTTTCCCTCGAGCCCGCATATAACGCGCTAAAATATCGCTGCCAATATAGCCCAGCGGGTGGCCAACGTGGAGACCTTCGCCCGAAGGGTAGGGAAACATATCTAAAATATAAGCCTTGTCAGCGGCGCTGACTGGCCCTGTTATTTGGTAACGCTTGGTTTGCAACCAACGCGCTTGCCATTTTTTATCAACCTGTTGATGGTTAAACCGTTCTTGGTCGGGTCTGTCTTTCATACATGATTATCGTACCTGCTAGCAGGCACGACGTCTAGTTCGGGTGAATCGAGAGATATAGTTGATAATCGTGAGACTCATAATATTATGCTGGTCATCCCCGACAGGAAGGCATCAGTCGTTCCTGATCGGGGATCCAGAAACGGTCGAGGCCTGGATTCCCGATCACAGTCGGGAATGACAAGATACGGTTCGATTATTTTTTGATTTACGCTAGTTAATGAATTTGTTTAGTGAGCTAGATTGTATTATTTTTTAGCTTTGAGAG
>JBBTZN010000059.1:0-10960 GCA_038061355.1 Patescibacteria group bacterium
ACGCACTTTCTCCTTAACCCCAGGGGTTAAAACGCCCGGAAACCCCTGGGGTTTTCACGGGAAGTGCGTACGTCCTAGTTTGTTTCAAATCCACCGCATTGATCGGTTAGAAAAGGAACTTAAAGGAATAAAGATTCATCTCGGATTGGTCTAGTTATAACTCAATTATTGTACCATTCTTCGGGCTGTGGTATCGTGCGGTCATGGCCACTAAACCAACCCTCTTGATTATCGATGATGACCCGGAGATGCGGGGGTTGTATCGCGACCGTTTTAAAGAGGCCGGTTTTGAGATTTTAGAAGCTAGCAATGGTGAAGACGGTTTAGAGATCGCCCTTTCACAGCAGCCGTCGGCGATTTTGTTAGATGTGATGATGCCGAAAAAGGGTGGTTTGGGTGTTCTTGAAATATTAAAAACCATGCCGGCCACCAAAGATATTCCGGTGCTGATTTTAACGGCCTATCCGGCGGATGAGTATAAAGAAAAAAGCCTCCGTTATGGGGCGATGTCTTTTTTGTCGAAGTCCGAAACCATGCCCGGCGACATCGTCGAGAAGGTAAAAGTTTTACTCTCTATGCCATAAACTTTTTGTATGGCGGTCCCAAGGGGATTACCTGTAAACCATCGAATCCATGCTCGTAATTGCGATTCCTGCGCGTGAATTCGAGGTTTCGAACCCCGCACTCGGTGCAACGGGGTTCGAATTCGCATTGAATCAACCATACAAAAACCCCGCTTTAGGCGGGGCTTCTGTATGGCGGTCCCAAGGGGATTCGAACCCCTGATCTCCGCGCTGAGAACGCGGCGTCCTAACCGCTAGACGATGGGACCAAGTAGACCAAGATTAGCAGGTTTAGAGGTATGTCACAATAAGATAGGACTCACGCAAATATGGGGAAACCTCCGAGGTTTTTAGCGTTAACCTCGGAGGTTAAAGAGGATTTGCGAAAGTCCTATAAGAGTTACTCCCGAATGATTCAAGTTTTTGTTATAATCCTAATATCCATTAGGAGGGGAATGCTCTCACGTCATGCGGCGTTGCTGATCATCGCTTACTGCATCTTTTTGATGATTGCGGTTTTTTTGCCATTTCGCACCCCGCTCGATCGGATTGATACAATTCTCTCAATTACCACGTTTACTTTTGCCATCTTTTTAGGGTTTTCAACCTCAATTCGAGCCTCGCGTCTCTATAATTTACGCCAATTATTGCGTAAATCCGACGCCCATTTTGTGGCTATCTACATTCTCTCCAAGCAATTGGGCGGGCGGGTGCATAAAGAAATTCGTAAGCGATTGGACACGGCCCTGATTCAACAGATCGATTACCGTCTGCCGGATTTTTCGTATTCGATGCCTTATAATCTGGCTATTTTTAGCTATCTCACCCAGCTCGAAAGTAAAACTGACCACCAGCGCGCGATTATCAATCATATGATTGAAGAGGGGCGTGGAATGCTTCAAAACTTTAAAGATGTCGCGCATTTGGTACGTGATCGCATGTTGACGATTGAATGGGCGAGTCTTTCCCTTTTATCAGCCATTATCTGGTTGTGTTTGTTTGCCTTGAACGACGGTTCGATAATTTCCCTACTCGTGATTCCGCTGGTGGCGGTGGCGATATTGCTCCTACTTATGATTGTTTATGATTTGAATAATTTAACTTGGCAGGAACGGCGTTGGATTTGGTTGCCTATAACAGAATTATTTGCGGAACTTGATCTCGTACCGTATTTTGTGGATGAATTGTTCTTGGATAACCGACTCAAGGAGGAAGAATTCCGCCATTTGCCAGCATACCGATTGGGAACTTTCCCCCGTCCATACCCGGATAATCGTGGTAAAGTAATTCGGTTAATTAAAACCAAACCATGATTACTGGTAAGGCGGGGTAATGTCGCGGAGTGAAATGATAGACCGGCCGAATGTTGACAATCTTTCGCATCTGGTTGTTACCCCACCGAAACGGGTGGTGCAAACCAAGCCGGCGATTGAGGTGAAAGCGCAGCTGGCGACAGCGGAAACGCTCGTTGGGGTGCCGTTTTTCCAGAATGAGCGTCTGACCGTCGAGGCGTTGAATTTGGATACGAAAGAGCTGAAGAAACGTTACCCTCGCCGTTATGCTGAATATTTGAAACTGCTGGCGGAAATCCACCATCTCAAGCGAGAAAACTATCGACTGGCCGTTCAAGATTTTGAAGCGGCATTTCTGGATTTGAATGGTCAGGAACGCATGTATTTCCTCGACCCAACCGAAACCCAGGTGACCAAGCTCAAAGAGCGATTTGACCACGACCACGAGGTGATCTCGACCCGTAACTATCTGCGGTTTATTACTAATCTCGAAGAGTACATTACTCGCTATGAACCGGGCCATGCTTTGGGCGGGCCCCTTCGAGAACATCAGCAAGATGTATTTCATGCTTTCTTCCGATTTTTGAACAGCGATAACGGCCGAAAGGGTTATATCGATATGCCGACCGGTACTGGTAAAACGGCTGTCTTTGTTGAGCTGGTTGAGGCATTAGCCGGTCATCCCGAAATCGGAGAAAAAGCGGCTACCAAGACTCTTGTCCTCGTGCCGACCGTTGATCTGATTCATCAAACTCTGGGAGAGCCAATGGACGAGGAAGACGAACCGCGGGGATTTCGCAAGTTTGCCCCAAATCTGCGGGTAACGACCTATTTTGGTGATAATAAAGACCTCACGGGCGGTGTCGTACTTATGACCTATAATTCGCTAATTAACCTGATTAACGAGAGAAAAATTACCGAGAATATGTTCGATTTGATTGTCATGGACGAGGCTCACAATAGTCTTGGTGATACTACTCGCCAAACGGTCGATGCATTGATGAGTATTTGTTCGGATGGTCTGCTGATTGGCTTTACGGCTACCACGGAGTATTCGCCAGACGAAGAGCGCCAAGTGTGGAGTGTTTTTGGTCCGGAAATCCATCGACTGGGACTACGAGAAGCGATTCAGCGCGGGATTCTTTCACCGGTGGATTGGGATTACTTTCAGACCGACCCGGATATGCTCAAAGATTTTCACGGCCGTTTACTTTCCGGCAGCGACTACTCACCTGCTCTTCTTAAACGACTTAATAACGAGGCCCGAAATCAAAAGGCTGTTGAGTACGTGGAGCGGGCTTTACGAAGTGGCCTGCAAACCCTGGTGTCGTGTTTACCCGTGAATGGTCAGATCGGGGAGCGACATATTGAAACAATGGCCGAGCTTATAAATGCGGCCAACATTCAAATGCCGAAGCTCAATCCAGCAACTGGTCAGCCTCTGCCGAGTGAGTTTGTGACGGCCGTGGCGCGGGTAATCGATGGTCGGATGTCGGGTGAGGAGCGGCTGCAGATTTTAGCTGATTATCGGGCTGGTCGGATTCATGTTCTAACGTTTGTTGACATCTTAAAAGAAGGTGTTGATTTACCGGACGCCAAGGCGTTGATCAACCTCCGACCAACTCGGTCGCCGGTGCTTGCCAAGCAACGCCTGGGTCGAATCCTTAGAAATAATGGTCAACGGGCTTGGGTGGTTGAATTCCGAGATCCTCTTAGTAACATCACTCCGTATGATATGGATTGGATTATGGCAGATGACCCGTCGGGCACACGGGCTGGTTCGGGCATGAGTAACGGTGGCGATAAGCCAGACCAGTTGACCCAAGAAGAACTTCTGTCGGTGACCATGGGCGCTCACGAAATTCAGGGTGGATCGCTCGACCATACCAGCGAGCTGCCGGTTTTAACCGGCGATTTTGTGCGCCGGTTAAAACATCAACCGAAGGTCTATGTTGATAGCCAGGGTAAAGAGTGGCTGCCAATTGGGGAAGTGTTAGAGCGATTTGATCTCTCTCGGGCTTACCTTACGGAGCTCCTTACCCAGGGTGGGTTGCGCGGCGAATTAAAGACGGATATCGATCGTCCGACGCAACGTCATCTCTTGTATGACGACGAAGACATTCGGCTACTTTTAGAAATGGCACCCGAAATCAAAGATCGGCAAGTCGAGCTGGGTGGCCAACGTTGGCTGAACACGAAGGGTATTGCTGATTGGCTGCGCGCTACACGAGACGATCTAAGGCAGGTGCAAACGGAGGCTATTTTGCCGATGCTGCTCGAAACGTATTTTGGCGAGGTTGTGCAAGCCTTACCGGCTCGAAAGCTGTATTCGGGAACAACAAATCGATATGAACTTGTCTACCGGGCCGCTGATTTAACACATTATGTTGATGATCTGGCAGAGTGGTTGATTTTTTTGACCCACGAGCGACGGAAAAATTAGGCCTAAAACGTTTGAAGGACGGCCTTGCGGTCGTCCTTCGGTAGAGGGTCAGATTTAAGAATGTGAACACTCCAGGAGTGACGATCCTGAGCCGTGCGAAGGACTCTCCTGGAGTGAAGAAACTTTTTTTACAGAATGGCCAAGATGCCCGAAGCTCGGCCGTTCTCATCCGCCAACCAGTTCTGGTTGGCGGTGATCTGAACACTTCTGTCGTCCAGATAGAGGCCACAACTGTGGCTGGCGTCGTTTTGATCGACAGTCAGACGGAGGATGTCGGCCGGGGCGACCAGTGGCGTGCCGTGAATGACTTCGGGCAATTGCGCAGCGAGCTGGGCCAGAACGAAGATGCCCAGCTCGACGAAACAGCGCGTCTCGATCTGGTCAGGGCGACGCAGTTCGAAGCGGCCAGCATCGGTCGACAAGCCACTAAATGGAGCGATCAAGGCCGTGATCTGCACCGAGTGGTTCGGGAGGTTGTTCACCCAGCTCTCATAGTCTGCGCCCAGGCCAAGGCTTGTCTGCGAGAGCTGGACGCGCAGGCTGTGGTGAAAAGCCCGCGGCTCTGTCTGCCGTCGCAAGAAATCAAAGAGAAGCCTTTCCACCAACTGCCCGTGATCAGGAAAATCTAGATGGAAGTGTCTTTCAGCCGCATCATGGATGAGGCTGGGGCTGGCCACGGCAAGATAGATTGTTCGGGCCGCCAAGCCTTTACCAAAACGCTTGGCGATCAGCTCGCGATGGGTGGGTACGGCGGCGATCTGCTCGTTGATGTGATCTGCGTCAATTCGGCCGCAGTACTCTTCCAGTCGATGGATTTGTCCACGAAGGTTGTCCTCCCAATTGGCAGGCATTGTCGCCAGACAAAAGGACTCCGTGTTACCCGGTTCGTACTGGGCGAGCGGATTATCCGGGGCTGGCAGCCAGCGACCGCGCTTGGAAAACTTGGGCCAGGTATACCCCGTCTCGGGGTGAAGTTCGGCCAGGGGCGTCAACGTTCGGCTGTGGGGCAGGGCCATCAGGCCCTTCATCATCACTTCAAATTCATCCGTCATCACCGCGGGTCACTTCCTTTTTTTAGATTTGATCTTGGTCAAATTCGAAAGGTGTGGCCAAACTTTAGCAGCAAGAAGTAAAAATGTCAATAATTAGAGGTTGGAAATCTTGCTTTTTCTATATTGGATATTTATATTCCTCCTATCTGTCACCGCGCCTGTCCGCCTCTGGCGGGAGGCTGCAGCCGTGGTGATCTCGCCTCAAGGGAAAATAAATTGCTTCCCCCTAAGGCGGACAAGTCGACCGATACTCACAATGACGAGAAAACGAAGTTTTGCTTTTAAACAAATCAGGACTTACGCACTATCTCTCCCAAACCAGGTTTGAACTCGGCGACCACAAACCTGGTTTGATCCCGAACTGCGTAAGTCCTACAAATATTCTCTGGGGTTTCGGTTTTGGTGTTGAATGGTATACTAAAAAAGAATTGTGGTTAAGGAGGCGCTGTGGGCCGACGAACCGAACTAAGTTTAGCGGGTTTGATTGTACTGGCGGCAGTCGCTACCAGTATTTTGGTGTGGGGTCAGCAAACCGGTAAGTTTAAGATTTTTGGGGACGCTTTTATGGCAACAAATCCAGTCTCACCTCTTGCACTGGAAAGCCAAGCGGTAGTGCAAACAACCTTTTCCGAATCGTTCGACAGTCTTCGTTATTTTGATGCGATGACAACCGCTGATTGGAATATCGACGCCGGCGAAGTGACCTTGCCCTATGGGGCGAGCGACGGGGTGGTGCGGTCGCTGGCGGTTGCAGGCATGAGGGGTGAAAATGTTTGGGTAAGCCTTAAAGCTGATGAAGATCGACCTGAAGGCAGCACCATCTACTACGCCGTTTCGGCCGATGATGGGGTCACCTGGCAGTCGATTTCTAATTTACGGCTGGCCATTTTTACAAATCCTGCTGGCACCTGGCGTTGGCGCGCTTACCTAGCACGCGGGGTCGCCAGCCGGCCACCGGCTCTTAAGGCCCTCGAACTCACTTTTTATACGAAAAACTCCTAAGTAGGACTGACGCAAATTGGTAACACTCCAGGAGTGACGATCCTGAGCTGTGCGAAGGACACTCCTGGAGTGAGTACTATGTTTGCGTAACTCCTACTTATTTTTGCTAGAGTGCAAGTGGGGAATGTTCTTTAAGGGTAGGTGAGCAAACATGCAACGCCGTCTCGCGTGGTTAGCTGCCTGGCTGGTGATGTTGGGTGGGCTGACTTGTTGGAAACTCACACCAGCCATGGGCAGCGAACTATGGGTGGTTGAGCCGGGCGCGCCACATTGTGGCAAGGCTTGGCCTTTTCAGCACCTGGTAGCCAATCTTCACAATCACACCATTCCGAAGATTGATGATCATACGCTCGTCCATGGCTATGCCAAAGAGACCGAGCGGGCGCGGGAGATGTTTGTTCAGGTATTTGGCATATCGGATCACGATAGCGATCTTTCGCGTGAGCTGATGCTGCAGCAACGAACCTTTGCTCGCAACGAGAGCCGAGCGGATCCACCCTTTGTCGTTTTGGCCGGGTGGGAATGGACCATCGGTAGTTTGGTACCGGGCAAAGATCAACTCGTGACGCACGTGAATGGTTTTGGCTGCTCCCAACTCATTCGAGCCAATGGGGCGCTGGCGCAGCCGGGCGATTTGATCGCTACGAATATGGAGACGTTGTACCAGCAAGCGGCGAAACTTGGCCGTTCGGGGGAGGCGGTTTTCCAGTTTAACCACTGTTGGGCCGGCACTGACCATTTCCTGTCGATGGCCCACTCGAAGAATTTTGCCTTAGTTCGCCAGGCGTTTGCCTTGTTCGAAGTTGATTCGGGACTGACCGATTCTCTACGTTATGGCTTGATTTGGTTCCATCGGGCACTTCAGGAGGGTTGGTGGGTCGCCCCGACAATTAATAACGATACAGCTGGCGGCACGACGCGCCTCAACTGGAATCGCATGACCGGCGTGTGGGTGGATAAGGTTGCCTTCGCGCGTGATCCGCAACAGGCCGTGCTGCAGGCACTCCGCGCGCGGCGTTGTTATGCCCGACGGGCTGAAGCTTTACTCCAGTTCGGGGTTAGTGCTAACGGTCAATTTGCGCCTATGGGGAGTAGTCTGGAGATTCGGCCGACTAACCAGATCGAAATTGAGTTTCTGGCTGCTTCGGGAACCGAGTTTCATAACCCCAAAGCTGCCATTTATCTAATTCGGCCAGGGACGGTTGACCGCCAAGTTCTTCATTTGACAACGGTTACGGCGCCGATTACAGAGATCGGCGGCCATACGGAAATTAAGGTTCCAGACGATACGATTTGTCTCTATCTTGGCTTTGAGAATAAAAGTGGGGTGATGATTTCGGCGCCAGTCTGGCTGACGAAGCCGGCGACAACCCAGCCGATCAACCCCCCGCCCGCGGCGGGGGCCGATCAGCTCCGATTTGTAGTTGCCGCAGATCACAAGCTCCGCCTTGCCGCCTCGTCGTATGCCGACTGGCACCAGATGTTGGTGATGCGTCGCAATGGCGGGATTGTTCACACGGCCATTTTGACGCAGTCGGGGCAGCGGCAAGAATATCGCTTTACGAATAAGGGGAAGGAAGCGGTGATTGTCACGCTCGAACCTTATCACCGTGCCTCGCGGCGTAATGATTGGCAGGCGACGCGGCTGATGATGCCGCAGCACGACAGTCAGCCGCCACTTTTACTCTTTGAAGACGGCGACGACCGCGATTACAACGATTTAATCGTCGAGATCTACCGCGAATAGAAATATTACAGATTCACGTCATGCACAACAGACCCGCCGTCCTGGCGGGTCTGAATTCTAGCCGAATCTAATTGACAATGTAAAAATTAAGTAAGCCAAGACCGTAAGACCTAATCCTAAATAGGCAAAGAACGTATCTACTTCACCTGGATGTTTTCTTTTCCAGGTGCGAAAGAACAGCCCGATGATGACAAATCCTAGACCACTTGTTAGGCCAATCAAAAATATATAAAAACTGCCATACCCATTTACCTTCGGATAGTTTACGAGGCTGAAGAATATGATAAGACAACCAATAATAAGAGCCCAGAGAGAGATAGGGGTTAATTTTTGACTCATATATTGTAGTAAATCAGAGTTTTTGTTTGAAGACAACGTGTAAGCGCACTATTATACTAGCTAGTATAATAGTGCGCTTTGGGTTAGGCTTAATATAGGGTTAATGTCACTGGGAAAGGAGTGCTATGAGTCGGATCCGAACAACTGCTGGGAGAAATGCCTATCGATGGGATTACCAAGAATTTCGTTATCTCGTCTATGTTCTTAGCCAATCCAAAGACTTTCGAGAAACTCTCAATCTTTTTCTCGACTTACATACCAAAAAAGAAATTGCTGAGATTATTCGTCGTCTGATGATCACCTCGATGATTAAAGATGGCATGACTTATGTTGATATTCAGAAAGCAACAGGTTCATCCCCTAATACAGTTGTCAATCTGCTCAATCGCTTTCTTCGCGAAAAATCAGTTGTTGGAACTATGCTAGAGCGGGCGGGCACTTTTGAGGATTTTGAAGAAAAGACCGCTGAGCGGAGTAATCCACTCCGCAAAAAGATCGATCGATTCTTGAGAAGTTCAACTTTAGGGGTATTCGGTCAACCACCAAAGAAACTTCGCTAGTTGTCTGAGTAAACCTAAGTAGTTGCACTATTATACTAGCTAGTATAATAGTGCCTGTCTGGTTTTAATGTAGGACTTTCTCATTTTTTCCTCCACCTCGAAGGAGTCACTCGGTGAACACCTTCGAGAAGATCCCAAAAATGAGAAAGTCCTATTATTGCTGCTATTTAGCCGGCCTGCTAGTTTGGTAGCGCCAATCGACAGGCGGATTGGTTTTAAATGGAGGTGCGGATGGTGCGACCAACGTTATTTGCCACAACCAATGCTAACAAGGCACGAGAATTTAGCGCTACGCTCGGCTGGCAAGTCGAGCAAGTGGCGATTGATCTGCCCGAGCCGCAATCGCTTGATCTCGATGAAATCGTCCGGGCCAAGGCGCAGGCAGCGTATACGGCGCTTAATAAACCGGTTTTGGTCGAAGACACCAGCCTGGTCTTCGTCGCTTGGAATGGCCTACCTGGGCCGCTTATCCGTTGGTTTGTGCAGACGGTGGGCAATCAGGGGATGTTGGCTATGTTGGCGAGGCTAACTGACCGTCGGGCGATCGCGCGGACAGCAGTAGCTTATACCGATGTGGGCGGCACGCATGTTTTTGTTGGCGAGATACGGGGCATGATTGCGACGGCAGTACGCGGCGACAAAGATTTTGGCTGGGGGCCGATTTTTCAGCCCGAAGGTAGCGCGCAAACCTTTGGCGAGATGGAACCGGTTGCGAAGCAAACAATCTCGATGCGGACATTGGCGCTTGCCAAATTAGGTGATTTTCTTACCAAATCCTGACGAGTCTTTTTACATTTGCACGACTTACGCAGTAGGCGGGAACCACCTCCGAGGAGGTGTCCGTTCACCTCGCAGGTGGTAAAGGAAAACTGCGTAAGTCCCTGTTTAGATTTGGTGGAACTAAAGAAGAGCTTTGTGCGAGACGACTAGTATTTACCCTGATAATTGTGTAAAATGGCCGCGAGACGGTGTTTCGTCGAAAAAAAACAGGGGGTGTACCTATATGAAAAAGTTCGGCTTAGGACTGATTCTGCTGGTGGTTGGTGTGATTCTCGGTAGGATCATGCCGAACGCTTATAGAGTTGGCGCCGGCCAGGGCGTCACTACGCCCCAGTCTTCGCCGATTATGGCGCCGGCCACGACGGCTCCCAGTGTGGAGGCAAAGTGGATTGGTATGTTTCGGATGGGTAATGAGGTCTGGAACGAGACCGTTGAGATGCGCAGTGATGGAACATTCCGTTACTACAACACCAAGGATCTCGATCTTGCCGGCCGGTGGAGTCAACAGGGTAACTGGCCCAACGGGCAGCTCAAGCTGGTCTTCAAGCTCGATCGTGCGCAGACAGGCTATAACGATCTGGCTATTGCGTACGATGGGCGCCATGACCAAGTAAAAGTTAAGGATCAGCAGGATAAGAGTACAGATTCCTGGTGGTCGTTTAGTCGCATCGATTCGGCTACCGCCTCCAAGGTTGCACCGAGCCCGGTCCCGACCGTAGCGCCACAGTCCACCACCACGATACTGCCGGGCCCGCTGGCCACGCCGGAGGACAAGGTGGAAATCGAGGGCGGGCGCCACATCTCTAGCCATCTCGATGACTACGCAGCCGCCCGTGCGCCATCCTGGATTGGCCACTTCGCCCAGACATCGGGCGTCGGCGACATGGGCTTCGAGCTGCGGGCGAACGGCATCTTCCACTTCTACGACAACGTCGGCAGCAATGTCTATGGCAAGTGGGAGCCAAAGGGTAACTTGCCTGGTGGGGAGCCTGTTTTGGTCCTTCAGCCAGACGAGCACTTTGATCCCCGTTCGACGTACGCTCGCTTCGAAGTCGCGTACGACGCGAAGCGGGATGTGCTCCTGGTTCACTTCAGCGACGAATTTGGTAGGGAGCGGTGGAATTTCTATCCGCGCTCTCTACGGACTCCCTGATTTTTCCCTTCGATTTGCGCCTTTCGCGG
>JBBTZN010000060.1:0-2181 GCA_038061355.1 Patescibacteria group bacterium
GAAATGAACGAGTGGAAAATAAGTCGAGTCAGCAAACCAAATTTATAATTAAACAACTCCAGCGTGGTTGCTTTGACTATCAAATCGGGTTCTGCCCCGGCCCGTGCGCGGGCAAGATTAGTACCGCTGATTATGGGCGAACTATCCAAAAAGTAACGCTTTTTTTACAAGGTAAAAAGCGGCAAGTAGCAAAGAAAATCGAACGCGAGATGAGCCTGGCTGCCAAAAAACATGACTTTGAAACCGCCGCTACCCTCCGCAATCAACTCTTTGCCTTAAACCATCTGCGCGACGTAGCTCTCCTCAAAAAAGACCGACCAGTCTCGAAAGAAGGGGATTCAGCTTGGCAACGGATTGAAGGCTACGATATTTCCAATATCGGCCAAGATAATGCCGTCGCCAGCATGGTCGTTGTTACCAACGGCGAGACTGATAAAAACGCCTATCGCAAATTTCAAATTAAAACAGTTATCGGCCAAAATGACCTTAAAATGATGGAAGAAGTTTTAACCCGTCGTTTTCGCCACCTGGAGTGGCCACTCCCAA
Source organism: Patescibacteria group bacterium (assembly GCA_038061355.1). Classification (GTDB taxonomy): domain Bacteria; phylum Patescibacteriota; class UBA1384; order JBBTZN01; family JBBTZN01; genus JBBTZN01. The sequence goes on from JBBTZN010000060.1 coordinate 547, forward strand.
ATCTTGTCGTCATCGATGGGGGAGCCGAGCACTTAAAAATTGGTCAACGCGTTTTGAAACGAGCCAAACTGGCGATTCCGATTATTGGCGTGGCTAAAGGGCCGGAGCGCAAAAAACTTGATCTCTACTCATCAGTTGCTAATCTACCTCTTACTGACCCCGAGTTTTTAGCCCGCATTCGCCTAGCCCGCGACGAGGCCCACCGCTTTGCCATTCGTTACCACCGCAAAAGGCGCGATACTAATTTCTTAAATACGTGAGCAAGAAACTTACCCGACCCTTAGTCTTGAAGAACTACCGTAATAATTGCTTGCAAGTCACTGTTCCTAAGGAGAGAAGAATCAAATCGCTGACGCAGTAACTCCTCGACGTTCGTAAAACTTCCTCTGAGAAATCGCAGAGCACTAATTAAACCATCTCGATCGCGATTTATTCCCCGTTCGTAGGCACGCAACAGATCATAGATAACATGCGATTCGCAGACTGGCTTGGGAGAACCCTGAAAACGAACCATAAAGGCATCGATATTATCATGGCCATCTCGAATTGCGGCTACAATCCGATGCATTCCATCGAGCACACGACGCTCTCCATTTTCGTCGCGGACGAGTATTGGGGTTGGATCAAATCGTAGATCCCGAAAAAGCTCAGCAACGGTCAGGTTATTCCTGATAAGTGAACGTAGTTTATAGGGAGATCGCTCAGCTTGATCTATAATAATTTCATTCCATTCCCTATTTGTGCCCGTGAGAATGACTTCGTCAATCGGTAATTTTTGTCGAATCCATTGCGCCCCCGGATCAAGCACATAGTCGCTAACCCAATTGAGTGCAGCACCGCTTCGCATCAATAGCTCTTCCAAATATTCTCCGTTTTGATCCTGTTTTTTACGTAAGTGTACGATGAGTTCCTGAAGATATTTTTGATCAGGAAAATTAGTCATCAAATTCATTGTAATTCCTTTCAATTCCACAATTACTCGAATCAAGTATATGATACAATACTACCACAAGGAGGGGAATGGCGGTCGTTAACATCCTCGGTGTCGAAGTCGATCAAGTTACTTTTACCGGGGCGATTGAACAAATCAGTAGTTTTATCGATCACGGGCAGCCCCATCAAATCGTCACGGTCAATCCCGAGTTTATTATGCGGGCTCAACACGACCGCGCCTTCCGCAAAGTCTTACTCGAGGCCGATTTAGCCGTGCCCGATGGCGCCGGCCTAATTTGGGCTAGCCGTATTCTGGCCCGCCGCGCCCCCAGGCGAGCCCGGCACGCCAAAGTTACTTTAACGCAACGGGTCACCGGTACTGATCTTTTACCAGCTCTCGCGGCACGCGCCGAACATGAGGGTTGGCGCCTCTACTTGCTCGGCGGTGGTCCAGGTGTGGCGGCGCGGGCCGCCCAAATTTTAAAGCTCCACCACCCCAAATTAAAAATTGTCGGAGCTGAAAGTGGACCGCTCCTGTCAGATGACGGTAAACCGATTAGTCTTGACCAAGCCGCTCTGTTAGACGCCGCCCTGGCCCGAATTCACCACGCTAAACCGCACCTTCTTTTTGTCGCCTTTGGCGCCCCTAAACAAGACCGATTCATCGCCCGCTACCGAAACGAACTCAAAGTCCCGGTGATG
>JBBTZN010000061.1:0-1760 GCA_038061355.1 Patescibacteria group bacterium
CGCTATGAATCCGGCGTCCACCGCGTCCAACGCGTTCCCAAAACCGAAAAAAACGGCCGAATTCACACCTCCACCGCCACTGTCGCCGTCATGCCCGAAGCTACCCCTGTCGAAATTCGCTTGAATCCCACTGACCTCAAAATGGACTTTTATCGTTCGGGCGGCAAAGGCGGGCAAAACGTTAATAAGGTTTCCACGGCCGTGCGGCTGACCCACCTCCCCACCGGCTTGGTGGTGGCCTGTCAAGAAGAACGCACTCAACTAAAAAATCGCGATCGAGCCGAAGCCATTCTGCGGGCACGCCTCTACGAAATGGAACTTGAGAGACAACAATCGAGCCTTTCCAGTGAGCGTAAGAGCCAAGTCGGCACCGGCGACCGTTCCGAAAAAATCCGCACCTACAACTTTCCTCAAGATCGAATTACCGATCACCGGCTTAATGAATCGTGGTCCCGCATTGAGTATGTCCTCGAAGGCAATCTAAACCCGATTGTTGATGCCCTCCGCGAAGCGGAGCGTAAACGGCGACTCGACGAGATTCTCCAAGCCGTCTAATTCCGTTTATTTGAGCTCATCGAGCGTAACGCTAACAGATTGTTTTTCACCTTTACGCAAATAGATAATCGTAATTTGATCACCCGGTTGAAACTGTTGGAGAATGCGTGAGAGGGAACGGATCTCGGTAATTTTTTCGCCATTGATCTCCGTAATAATATCCCCCTCGGTAAAGCCTGCTTTATCGGCTGGACTGCCAGAGGCAACGGGCAATTCGCCAACTTGATTACCGCGGATGACGATTGCCCCCTCGGTCACAGACAAATTTTCAAGCCGAGCGTACTCCTTAGTAATTGGTTGATAGCGCACGCCCAAAAACGGCCGGATAATTTTGCCATTTTTCGTAAAGCTCTTAATGGCTGACTCGGCCAGCTCTATTGGAGTCGCAAAACCAATGTTTTGGGCATCAGAAGAAACAGCCGTATTAATTCCCACCACTTGACCCTTAAGATTAATAAGCGGCCCACCCGAATTACCAGGATTAATCGCCGCGTCTGTTTGAATCAACCCCTCCAGGCGTTCCTGCCCATCTACCCCAGCCGCCGTTAAATGACGATCTTTAGCTGAAACAACCCCGAGCGTCACGGTGTTTTGAAATTCAGCCAAGGCATTACCAATCGCCACGACAAATTGACCAATTTTGAGATCATCAGAACTGCCTAGTTCAACCACCGGCAAACCCGTCGCTTCGATTTTGACGATCGCCAGATCAGCCGTCGGCGAGGGATCCGTCGCCAAAACTTTGGCCGGGTAATCTTTGCCGTCCGAAGTAATAACTGTGTATTCGGCCCGTGGATCCGAGACGACATGCCGATTTGTCAGAATGGTACCGTCCGTGCTAATAATAAAACCCGTGCCGCCGCCCTGTTGTTCAAAAACGTCACCGAAAAGGTTTCGAACATTCCGCGTCGTCACAATCGAAACCACCGCGGGACTCACTTTCTCGACGCTGCTGATCACGGCTGAATTCTCTTCGAGAATAAGTTTTTCTTGGCGAGCTGTCACTTTGCCATCAGGGTTAACGAGCCCCAGATACTGACGAAGACTAGGACTTTTCGTGGCTAAATCAAGCGCTGCCAGAGCCCCAAGGCCACCTACTACAAACATGGCCAGCAAGCTAGCGATAATCACCAGATACTTTGGCTTGGGGTAGGCATTTGGTTCCATAATCCTCCTCTTTATAACGAGATGTAATTTTTACTATT
>JBBTZN010000062.1:0-11087 GCA_038061355.1 Patescibacteria group bacterium
CTTTCCGTCTTAACAACACTCGTTTTTCTGCGCCGGACAAGTCATGAGTCTTAAAAGTACGACTTACGCAGTTCTCCTCTACCACCTGCGAGGTGAACGGATACCTCCTCGGAGGTGGTTCCTACCTACTGCGTAAGTCGTGGGATTATTGCTAATCTGATAAAACCTCCGAGGTTGTAACTATTAATCACCGAGGTTACCCTAGAAAGTGCGAAAGTGCGTAAGTTTTGATTTGGTTTTTAACCATATATTATTATCTGGTAACGATCGTTACCAGATAATAATATATGGTTTCTTCTCCAAGGGGGACTCGTACAGAAATCGTACAACAGGCTATTGACGATTAGCTCTAAATCTGTTAAATTTTAAGCCACGATCTTCAAGAAGGGGGAATTTTACAGTGAACAAAATCTTCGGGACGTATGTCCTGATGATGTTGTTGATTCTGGCCGCGGCCACGGCTGCCCAGAGCGCGCCGACTGCCAAGGCGGCGGAAGACGATCTCAAGATCGTCATGGTCAGTCCGCCCCCCGGAGAAGCAGCCGTGCAAGACACGGTGCTGCGGGTAGCTCTGATAGCCATCCACGCCCAGCCGTCCCAGCTCGTCGCCCGGCTCGAAAACGAGCTGTACGTGGCGGTGAAGAGTCTCGCCACGGGACGGGTTATCGCGGCCTATCCCGGGACGCGGTCCCTAGTCGTGGTTGAGCCGGAACGGTGCGCCGCCATGCTGGTCGGAGCCGCGCCCATGCCCGGCCAGGGGGAGATTGACCCGCCGGCCATTCCCATTCGGCCCGGCCGGTACGAGATCATCGTCCAGCGGGGGGAGACAGTGGTGACGAACTGGGTCGTCACCGTCATCTCGCCCAAATAACACCTTTAGGACTTACGCACTTTCCTCACTTCGCAAGTGTTTATTCCGAAGTTCACTTCCGAAGTGAAAGAGAAAGTGCGTAAGTCCTAACCTCCTCGGAGGTGAAAGAGAGGATGTGAGAACCACCGACAGGCGCCGGTGGTTCTATTTTTTTGCTGATGATATTGGTATGGTAATTGTTAGCAGGACTTACGCACTTTTCCTAAAACCCCAGGGGTTTCCAGGCGTTTTAACCCCTGGGGTTAAAGAGAAAGTGCGTAAGTCCTGGTTAGATAGGAATGTCGCCCAAAGGAGGATAAATGAATCGCCGTCTCCGTTTTCTAATTGGCTTACTTATCTTAGTTGCGGTCTCGTCTGCCGGTTATTTTTGGTATATCGCTCGGCCGAGCGCGGATATTACGACGAATCCGACGGTCACGGAGACATTTCCGGCCACTGGTATGGGGCCTTGGTTTGGAGAAACGACAGCTTCCCAGGGTAATGTGATAGTTGCGTCCAAAAATCCACAAGCTAAATATCGCGCCGGCGCGAAAATTCCCTTTGATGTTGTGGTTAACGGTGATCATTTGGCCGGGTCTATAGCGGCTGGTAGCTTTACTGTTCCGCCGACCACCCGCGTTGTCGGGTGCGCAAATGTACTTCGACAAAAATACAATCGGGAGAGTGTAACACTCGACGGGACGTCGTTTTCGGCTGGTAGTCAGCTGCTAGCAGATATTATCAGTACAAAAGATATTAACTGGAAACCAACAAATACAGGTGGCTTTAACGACGGGGATTTAAAGAGATTTAGAGCAGCCTTAGAAGACAAGATCGTCGCTGACACCACGGATTATTGTCGAAACTTTACCGAACCGAATCCTGACGGCAGCTACCTGATTTACGTTCCTGCCCCCGTGGCTCTCTATGGATCAGAAATTGCCGCCGGCATGGCTGAAATCAAGTGCGTCAGTCCCAGCACGTACTATAATTGCCAAAATCCCGACCCCAAGTCGGGCTGGCGTTTTAGTGAAAGCCTCGGCGGTTCGCTAGCGCAGCAACCAATTGCCAATGGCACGCTCAACTACAATAAACGACTTTTGAGTGGTCGAGCTAATTTGCCGTTAGGTTCCGCAATCTATCCGCAAGACGGCGATACGGCGGACTACCTTAAAAGCTTTGAAGAAAACACTTCGCTTACCGGAACTTATCTCGCCCAACTGCCGGATAAAGCGGCTGATAAATACCGTCTCCAATTGCTGGTGAAGCCGCCCTATCTCGATTATCAAGATACAACACCGACCCAGCCCGTTCTCTATAAGGCCGGTACCCAGTGGTTTCCTTACCATTCCGATACTTTCGAGATCGTCGACCCTTATACCTTGAGTCAAAGCCAGATTGAAGAAGATCAACCACCAGACGAAGAAGATGCGAATACAGTGCTCACCAAGGTGACTTTCAAGGCATTGGATGGTGATCTACTACCTGAATATGGCGTAACTTTCACGGTCGGCGCGGGTGGCAGTCTGGGCAACTTTACGAACGCTCGTAGTTTAGATAGCCGCACCGGTTACTTTGTTTTCAATAAACCAGATCCAAAAGGTTTTCCGTCACCGGCATCTAAAACCGGCAGCTGCACTGCCGACCGGAAGGGCGGCTATATTCCCAGAGTCGGCCTTGACCCGGATCATCTTATTTTACTTGACCAGGCGACGGCGACGCCGTTTAACTCGTCCCAAGCTCGCACCAATGACCGCGGCGAATTTGACTTATATGTCCGTTGGTGCCCGAATCAAAAACAAACCAATGTGGATAAAGACTCACCCTATCTCGGGTTTGATTTTTATGATAAGACGCCTGAATTATTGGATAACTTGACAACTGTTCCGAGAAGCGTCGAAAAACACCGTTCGCTCTGGCTCGAGGCCATCGATATCCCCACCCCATCGCTTAAGGTTCTGATCAACGACGTCGTCCAGGCCAACCCGACGCTCTTCCCAACTGACAATGGTGTTTTGGCCGTCGAAGTTCCCAAGTTCACGCCACCCCAATCAACCAACGACGACAATCCAGTTAAGCTCGTTGTTGATCTTCCCCCTAACACCGTACTCGGTAATCCATCAGATTTATATTCTGCTCTCGCCGCTTTGCTTCAATCGTGCAATTCGGTTTCTGAAAACTCTGACACCACCGGAGCCTTCGGCATCGAATCAGCCCACGCCCAAACCGTCTGCCCAGCCGACCCCAGTAAACGAGCTGCCTGGTTTAATGAGATGCTTAATCTTCAAGCCGCCAGGGCTCAAACCGTACCGCAAGCTGCTGTCCCATACCTTACCTACTACTACCAGTGGTGGCTTTCGGATATTGCTGCGCGGTGGCAAACAATTACTCAAGCTGAACGCGCCCTCGTTTTGGACTGGGCAAACAATTCGAACCTTACATCCTATAGACAGATGGTCCAAGATGCCTTATCAGGCATACCGGTTCCCGTCCCACTGCCCCTCACAACCACACCCCCGCCTGTTTCATCATCGACCAAACCTCAAACCGTCTATGCGCTCGCGCCGAACACCGAGATCACAATTATTGTCTATAATGTCGACTACGTCACGGGAATCCGCATTGGCAAGCCGAGTACGTCATTCACGATTAACGCTGCCAATCAGAACAATTATTTGAACCCGCTCGGTAAAACCAGCTTGTCCGATCGCTTAGGAATTACTAGCTCCCTCCTGGGCGGTCAAGAAGTCGTTGTCACGATTCGTGGGAGTGTTAACGCGGAAAAGTCATTCAAGGGTGGTGGTGGCGAGACTGTTACACAATTTAACCAATTTATACAAAAAAATGGCCCGATTATTCAGATTAAAACTACCGGCTTCCGGCAATCAAATGGCACGATCGTTAACGCTACGGTAGCCGGTAATGATAATGGCACCCAAACCATCACCTTTAACCTTACTCCCGACCAAACAAAGGCTGGTTTTAGCGTTTGGCTTCCGATTATGGCTGGCCAACTCTGCGATACTTCGAGCCCTGTTTCATTACTGCCACGAAACTTCTGGCAGCGTCTGATTGGTCGTGCTCAAGCCCAGGAAGACACACCGTGTACAAGTCAACCAACCGGATATATTTCTGCCAAGGTTGGTCCTCACGGCAAGTCATCAACACGGATTGTCTCTATCAGTGGCACAGCCACGCCGACTGCCGCCCCAACCCCCACCCCCGTCGCTTCCCCAGCCCGTCCCTCCATCGTCGTGGACACCGATCCCAGCCACTACGCGGCGGAACTCGTCAGTCAATCCACCCCTCAAGTCTCGGTGCGAGCGGGGGAACAATTCACGTCTGTAGCCAGATTTCGTAACATAGGCTCCACTACTTGGTATCGAGGCTATTTGAACATTGGGACAATTGAGGAACAAGACCGGTGTCCGGGCTTTGATATCGTCAGTGGTTTGGGCAAGTGTAACCGGGGCTGGTTCGAAGAAGCTTCCGTTGCCCCCGGAGAAATCGCCACCTTCCGGATGACTTGGCAGGTTCCGACCAATAAAATCTCTCATACCTTCCACGAGGCCTTCAGTCTCGTCTTAGAAGAGATTGCCTGGCTACCTGGTACCGATGTCAGCTGGGACGTGACCACCCTTCCCGCCAGTGGGAGTAGTGTCAGTGGTCCGCCGGTCGACGGTAACCCCGCTAACTACAGCTACGTCTTCGTCAGTCAATCAGCCTCCAGCCAAACGATTAGCCGCGGAGAAACCGCCACCTTCACGATTAAACTTCAGAACACTGGCACCAATACCTGGTACCAAGACTACTTCTCCTTGGGTACGGATCGTCCCCAAGATAATGTCCCGGGCTTTGATATCGATCTTGAAAATCCAAGTATTGATGGTTGGTCCAAGTGTAACCGTATCCGCTTTACGCAATTAGAAGTCGCCCCCGGCGAAATCGCTACCTTCACCTTCCGCCTGACGGCTCCTTCCAATAAAGTCCTGGGCACTTACCGCTACTATCTCCGACCCGTGGTTGACGAGGTGGCCTGGCTGTCTGATATCGGTATCTACTTTGAGGTGACGGTGCGATAGGACAGAGAGTCAAATTAATTGACTCCAAGGAGGCAGCATGTACGACTTAATTTCAATTGGCGACTGTATGATTGACGCTTTTCATATTTTAGAAGATCACGAGATAAATATTATTTGTAATTTAGATAAACAGCAATGCCGCCTATGTTTAACTTATGCCGATAAAATTCCCGTTCGCGAAATTCATAAATTGGTGGCTGGCAACGCCGCTAATAATGCCGTCGGCGCCAGCCGGTTGGGTCTTAAAACTGCGATTTATACGGTGGTCGGCGATGATCTGTCTGGAGAAATGATTAAGGCCAAACTCGAAGCCGAAGGCCTGGCTATGGACTATTTTGTTAAAGAACGGGGCGCAGAATCTAATTATTCAACTGTCCTTTCTTACCAAGGTGAACGGACAATTCTGGTTTATCACTCTGTTCGCTCCTTTCGCTGGCCAATAATGGCAAAGGCTGGTTGGGTCTACTTGACGTCGCTACCCGAGAGTGGCCAAGTGGCGCTAACGGCTGACCTGCTGACTTATTTAGAGAACCATCGAGCCAAGCTAATCTATCAACCTGGGACTTTTCAATTGCGCCTCGGCGCGGAAAAAACATCTGAAATTTTGAAGCAAACTGACGTCCTGATCATGAATAAAGAAGAGGCCGAGGATTATCTCCATCGAGAGGGTGAGCCACAAGCTCTGTTGGCTGGTCTTCAACAATTAGGCTCTAAAATCGCAGTCGTGACCGATGGCACGAAGGGATCTTACGCTGCCGACCAAACTAGTCAATGGTTTTTGGGAACGCGGCCGGAAATCGCTCGGGCTGAGGCCACCGGCGCCGGTGACGCTTACGCTAGTGGTTTTACCGCCGCTTTAATGATTGGCCTACCGGTGCCTGAAGCCATGCGCTGGGGGACGTTTAACGCTGAAGGCGTGATTGGGCAAATCGGCCCGCAGGCTGGGCTCTTAACACGGGAGGCGATGGAACATCAATCGAGTAAAAACCCAGATTTTCAGGCAAAACTACTTTAAAGAATGACCAATGACAAAGTTCAAATATCCAATCAAATCCAAAATCCCAATTCTCTAATTTTGACATTTATAGGACTTATCGGTTGGAAGGAGAGACATGAAGCCACTTGTTGCCATCACCCGCCCGATTCCCGAACCTGGAGTTAGTCTGCTACGCAAACACTTTCGCTTGCGAGTTAATCGCACAAATCGGGTCTTGCCACCTGCTCAACTCAAAACGTTCGTCGCCGGAGCTTCGGCAATTCTTTCGGTTATTCCTGATCAAATTACTAAAGCGGTGATAGTCGCGGCTGGTGAAAATCTAAAAATCGTCGCTAATTACGCCATCGGCTTTGATAATATCGACCTTGTCGCGGCGAAAACGCACAACGTGATGGTAACGAATACACCTGGGCTTCTTACCGAAGCGGTGGCTGAACATACGCTGGCTCTTCTTTTAGCAACAGCCCGTCGAGTAGTGGAGGCTGATCAGTTTACCCGTAAAGGCCACTTTCGACAATGGGAACCAAACGGTTTTCTCGGCCCGCAGCTTTGGGGCAAGACTTTGGGTATTATTGGTCTTGGTCGAATTGGGACCTGGGTTGCCCAAATGGCCCGCGAAGGGCTGGGGATGTCGATTATGTATCACGACCTCAACCGCAATTCAGAATTTGAAATGCGGTTTGCCGCTAGCTACCACGAACTACCGACTCTCCTTCGGTTGGCCGATGCCGTGACTATTCATGTTCCTCTCCTGCCGAGTACCCGCCACCTTTTGGGCGCGCCCGAATTCAAACTCATGAAAAAAACCGCCATCCTTGTAAACACGTCGCGGGGACCGGTGATTGATGAACGGGCGTTGGTTCAAGCGCTTCGCAAAAAGGAAATTTGGGCTGCCGGACTCGATGTTTTTGAAAACGAACCAAAGCTCACTCCCGGTCTCGCCAAATTACAAAATGTCGTCCTAACTCCCCATATTGCTTCGGCCACCCACGAAGCCCGCGCCAAAATGAGCGCCACGGCCGCCGCCAATATCGTGGCGGTTTTATCTGGCAAACCACCCCTCAATCCAGTTGTCTAATTGCGCGGAGGGTTTTGAATCAGTTATGATATAGTAATTGAGGAGGGACTAATCGCCTCAAAATTCACTCAATTGGTCCAGGGGAATAGTCAGTCGCTGACTCGGCGCTGGCCAGTTTGGTTTGTCCTCATCGTTACTCCGGCGGTGTTGATTTTAGCTCTGCCGCCTGTTAACCTTTGGCCGTTAGCTTTCGCGGCTCTGGTTCCATTTTTTCTCCTGATTCGTAGTCCCGCTCTTTCAACCAGACGTTTATTTTGGGTCGGCACGGGCATCGGTGCCCTCTACTGGGCCGGCCTTTACCATATGTTTTTTGTCAATGTTCCCTACCCCTGGCTCCAGATTGCTCCCTGGTTGATCTGGATCTTGGCGATTCTCATTTTTCTTATTCTGGCCTTGCTGGCCGGCCTTACTTGGGGCGTTTATCCGATCTTTGCCCGTCGCGTTCTCGCAAAAAAACTACGGTGGCCCTATCTCTGGTTAGCCGCCGGCTGGGTCGCCCTGGAAATTGCCCGCACGTTTCTTTTTTGGAATATCAGCTGGGGTATGACTATCGGTTATAGCTTGCCGCCGGCTGGCGTTTTCGGTCAATTGGCTAGTCTAGGCAGCGTGTTTATAATCGGTTTCGGCTTGGTCGTGATCAATTGGTTCCTGACAGATTTGGTGACAACTCTGCGTCAGAGCCAATCGCTAGCCTTTCGGCCGCTTATCCCAAACTTAACCAAACTAGCCTTATTGCTGGCAGTTTGGGTCGGTAGTGGGTTAATTTTGGGAAACTGGCTGGCTGGCCAAACCGCCAAATCGCGAGTGGTGAGGGGCGTGGCGCTTCAAACCAGTATAGTGAGTAAAAACGAGTGGCTCGACGGTTTTCGTTACGACCAGTTGCTTTTCAAAGCCCAGGCGGTGCAAAGTGAAGATTCGTCCCAAGATCGCCTGATCGTTCTGCCCGAAGTTAGTTATGGGATCGATCCGAGCAACAGCCAACAGATGACTTCCCGTCCCAGTCAGTTTATTTATCCCGATCTTGGTACGTTCCAAACAGCCAGCGTCCAAAAAATCGCTCCTAACACCACTTTGGTCGCGGGGTTTGTTGACACAACCGACCCGGCGGCCTGGCGGAATGGTGCCGGCATCGTCAGCCGGGATACTGGCTCAAGCCTGGCGTACAAACGCCGTCTCTTTCCTTTTGGTGAGTACTTGCCCTTAGCCAGCCTCTGGCCGGCGGCGGTCCGTGATTTCTACCGCTACGCTGTGCCGGCCACCAACCATGATTTGGCTAAAACGCCAGTCGGGTCTATCAGCGTCATTTTCTGTAACGAACTGTTTATGCCCTCGCTCGCCGCCCGAGACGCCGCCACTGGTGCTGACGTTATCACGATTCTCTCCAGCAACTTCGATGTCGGTACCCCATGGTACGCCCTCTGGCAACAACGGGCCGCCGCCTACCGCGCCGTGGAAACTCGGCGGTCAGTGATTTTGGCTGCCGATCAAGCCCAAGCGGCGGTGATTGCGCCTTCGGGTAAAATTTTGGCCGAGGTGGCTTATAAAAAAGATGGCTTCGCAGCGGCTGATATTCCCTTAGTCACCGCCAAAAGCCCTTGGGTTAGCCTTCAGCTTATCTGGAAAATTCTGGCCGCCATAGCTGTTGGAATTCTAATCTGGGGCATGAGTCGGCGCGAGGCCAAACTATGACTGGCCGAAAAAGTTATCTTTTCTGGAGCGTTGTGTTGGGTGCCGCCTTGGCGGTTCTTGCCGTCAGCGACAAAGCCCAGGCCTGGTATGATTATCAGGCTGGTTGCGGCGGTCCGCAAAACAACGGCAGCTATTACACGGTCAGTTGTTTTGCCTCTACCCAAAACATGAGCGGCGGCGGCAATATTGACGATACGTCGAGCATGACCGTACCGGTCCCGGGCGATGTCGCCCCTGGCCAAATTAACGTGGTTTCCTACAGCGCCCGCGACACTGGCTATTATTATGGCCCGGGTTTTAGCCTGTTTGTCGGCTGGTGCGGCAGCGGCAACACCTGCACGAAAAATGAGACCATTCCGGTTGCCGCCAGCTCGTCGTTTGGCATCAGTCTTCGCCGGATCGGGCCGGGCGGCTATGCCCGGGCGGACATTACTTTTTATATGAATAAAACGGGTGGTTCTGTGTCAGCCGGTTGTTCGGCAACGCCTAATCCGCTTCAAATTCAAAACGGTCAAGCAGCCACGACTCTGTCTGGTTATGGTAGCGACCCGTGGGGCGGTCTGATTACCCAATGGGCTTGGGATTATGGTGACGGCACGACCGGCCAGGCGCCAAACCAGTCACTCAAGCTCGCTCAAACCAAAGCTGATCAAGACCAGATTTCTCCTACTCAAATGGGACTAACCCAGCTTTTGGGAATCGAATCGGCTCAAGCTGGTGGCATATACATACCGCCACCGCTGCCGCCGCCTTCGCTAAGTTTTTGGGCCGATCCTGCCGCGCTCTATTCTGGCCAATCAACAACCCTCATCTGGTCGGCCGCGCCTAACAGCGGCGGCTGGCTAAATCTAACCTCTAATTTTTATCCCGGAACCATGCCTGCTTCAGGCAGTTACCAGGTGACGCCGGGCATGGGTACGACTTACACGATTACGGCTTCGGAAACGAATTGGACATTTGCCAGCGGCAGTACCACCCAATCGATTACGCCGATGGTCTATCCGGCCCCGAACACCCACATTTACCGTTCGCCGGGTACCTACACCGTCCGCGTCACCGCCTATTCAAGTTCTGGCAATTCCGGCGTCGGCAGTTGCTCGGTCACCGTCCTGCCACCGCCTGCGCCGACAGTTAATTTGAAAGTAATCGGACCGGCCGGCGGTAATTCAACTGACGGGCCCCTGACGGTGCCTTATCAAAGCCGCGTGACCTTAAGCTGGACCTCGACCGATAGCACTAGTTGCACGGCCAGCGGCGACTGGGTTGGCGCTCGGGGAACTAGTGGCGCGGAACAGACCGCGGCGCTGGCCACCGGCTCGCATACTTATAGCATCACCTGTACAAATGGCACGCTTAGCTCATCACCCGATAGTGTTATTGTGATTGTCGAACCGCCGCCTGCGCCGACTGTCGATCTCAAAGTCCGTACCCAAACCGGTTCCGCCAGCGAAGGCCCTTTGACCGTTGATTTCAATTATCCAGTCTATCTTAGTTGGACAACCACCAATGCCACTAGTTGTTTGGCTACCGATGGCAACGCCGGTTGGCCCGGCGCCAAGTCCCTTCAAGAATCAAGCGGGGTAACGAGTGGTAACTTGTCGGCCACGGCGATCTTTACTCTGACTTGTACCGGTTTGGGCGGCTCAAAATCTGATCAAGTTATTGTTCAAGTTAACCCACCTCCCGCCGATTTCCCGCGGGCCCTCTTCGAAGGTTCTTTCGCCGCGCCGCGCATCGACCTTAATCGTCAGGGCGAGCTCAAAATTCATTTCGATGCCAACATCCAACAAAATCCACCGCCAGGCTTTACGAATATTATTCCGCCAATGAATCTAGAGGGAACATAAATGCCGCAGCTTTCATTTCTTCGAGTTGGTTTATTAGCCATTGTTCTTATTGGATTACTTGGCGTTGGTTGGTTAATTATTCGCGGTCGCCAAGCCCTGACCCAACCCACCAGCGAAGTCACCGATCGAGCAGCAGACCTAGTCGGGATTCTCGGTCAAAACAACGGCCTCTTTTCAGTTGTGAAAGAGCCGGGTTCTCTTCCAGTATATATCGCCAACAGCCGTGATCAGGCAATTGTAAGTGCTCTTCGACCTCTGGTTGGGCAGACGGTTACACTAAGAGGCAAACGAGCAAGTAACGATACGGCTAGCTTCTATCTTGAATCGGTGAATAACCAAACGATCAACTCCACTACTACTTCGTTTTCGCCAGGATTCGGCCTAAGTGATATCTATGCCAATCTGCCAGCTAGCCAGCAGAGTTGCTTAAAAAAACAACTCAATTCGACTGTCTTAGACAAGCTCTTAACCGAGCCTGCGTATCAACTGACGCCAGCTGATAGCCAAACCTTGGATATGTGTCTAAACCAAAGTTCTGGGGGGC
>JBBTZN010000063.1:0-9288 GCA_038061355.1 Patescibacteria group bacterium
TTGGCGCAGGTTTTGGATATTTTGGAAATGGAGCAACCGACCCTGGCTATTATCGATTCGATCCAAACGATGGTCGATGAGAGCTATCCGTCAGCGGCCGGCAGTGTGGTTCAGGTTAGAGAAACGGCCATGTCTTTTCAACGTTGGGCCAAGGCCCATCAAACCAGCCTTGTGCTCGTCGGACACGTCACGAAAGATGGTTCGGTCGCTGGCCCACGGACGCTCGAACACCTGGTCGATGTCGTTCTCACCATGGAGGGTGAACGCACTAATGAATTGCGACTGATTCGAACAACCAAGAATCGATACGGCCCGACCGATGAAGTTGGGCTTCTGGCCATGACAAGTGATGGCCTGCAAACGATTGATAATCCTTCAGCCCGATTTTTAAAAGAACGAATGACTGGTGTCCCTGGCTCGGTGGTAACAGTTATTTTAGAAGGAACGCGGCCATTGCTCATTGAGATTCAAGCTTTAACTCGGCCGCTCTCCGGCGTCTATCCCAAGCGCGTCGTGAGTGGTTTTGATCCTGGTCGCCTAGATTTGCTGGTAGCAGTTCTCGAAGCTCGAGCCGGTCTCAAATTGCATCAGCTGGATATTTTTGTCAACGTCAGTGGGGGGCTCAAGGTACGAGAACCGGCGGCTGACTTGGCGGTGGCTTTGGCGGTGGCTTCGGCGGCAACGAAGATTGCTCTAGCACCGACGCTGGTGGTTTTTGGGGAGCTTGGTTTGGCCGGGGAGATTCGACCAGTTTCCGCCGCGAAGCGTAGAAGCGATGAGGCGAAACGCTTGGGTTATCCGCGACAACTAACAGCCACAACCTTGCGTGCCATTTTAGATCAGGCTGGTTTAGTTACGCGCGGTCAGACGTCTTCCGCTGAAACCTCGAAGGAGTATCTCTAATGTTTGCGTTAGCCGATCTTAGTCAGCAAGATATCTTGATCTTTTTGGGTGTGCTGGTGGTCGCGGTTATCGCTATGGTGGTGACGAGACGTTTGTTACATATTGGCTTTCCTTATTTTTTTATGGGTATTCTGGGGTTGGTCGTGGGACTGTGGGTTGGTTCGCGCCTAGCGGTGCCTTTTGCCACTTTACCGGCGCCATATAGTCGTTGGGTGCCGATGGCTATTAATGTCGTTATCGCGGTGGCCATCCTCGATTTGTTTTTGGCCCAGGCCCGACCGCTTGCCGGTTTTTTCAGTCGTCTCGTTCAGATATTTAATAGCTGGTTATTACGAACAACCGAACCAATTACCCCAAGTGGGGAGATTGTTATTGACACGTCGGGACTCATCGATGGTCGGTTAGAAGAAATCGCCCGCGTCGGTTTTTTAAGTGGAACATTTATCGTTCCCAAGTTTGTTCTTCATGAGCTTCAGGCGATTGCTGATCACTCTGACGCGATGAAGCGAGGGCGAGGGCGACGGGGTTTGGATGTTTTGGCGAGTCTTCAGAAAATTGCCAGTGTCACGGTTGAAATTAGCGACGAACTGACTAGCCGGCCAGAAGAGGTTGATGCCAAGGTAATTATCTTAGCCAAACAACGGGGAGCGAAAGTCTTGACTGTTGATTACAACTTGCACCGAGTGGCGCAAATTCAGGGCGTCGAGGTTTTGAACGTCAATGAATTGGCCACAGCCTTGCGACCTAATCTGATACCCGGAGAGACGCTGCCGGTTCAGATTATTCAAAAAGGTAAAGAGCGAGGACAGGGCGTAGGCTATTTACCAGACGGGACAATGATTGTCGTTGAAGGTGGAGCCCAGTCTGTGGGCAGTCAGATTGACTGCGAGGTGATCCGTATTTTTCAGTCGGTGGCGGGCAAGATGATTTTTGTTGAGCCAAAGAAATTTGACCCAGACGAGGAGGCCGCATGAGTCGCGTTTTGGCCCAGATACTGTCCTGGCTGCTTAATCCTGGTTGTCTAGTTTTTGGTCTGTTAGCGGCGGGTATTCTTTTTTCGCGTGATTTAAGCACCCAAGCTATGCTGGGCTGGCTTTTCGCCCTTGGCATAATGACGACTCTGGGTATCATTATTTTGATTATTGCTTGGGCACGAGGCATGGTTTTAGACGCCGATCTGTTTACGCCAGTTAATTTACGTGATCGGAGTCAGATTCTGTTGGTATTTGTCAGCATCATTCTCTTATTGTTAATCGCCAGTTTTCGGATGAGCCAGCCCCAACCTCTCCACGCGGTGTTTGTAGTTATCCTGGTAATTGGTCTGGTGGTGGCAGGCATAAGCAGTTACTGGAAAATTAGCTTGCATATGCTGGGCACAAGCGTTTTTGTGACCACTATTCTTCTTTATAATACTCGCCACTGGTGGCCAGTTATTCTGCTTGTTCCCCTTATTGCTTGGGCACGCCTACGCCTCCATCGCCACACGCCACTGCAACTCCTCGCAGGGTTTATCCTCGGAGCAAGCGTTACCTGGCTTGTTTTTCGCGTCTACGGCTTGGCCTAATAAGAGGACTGTCGTTTTAGGGTGTTCCGAGGCTGGCCGTTTGGCTGGCCGTTGGTGTTTCGTTGCCGGTAGTGTCGACTGGCCGAAGCGTGAAATAATAGGTTGTTGTTAGGAGGTGACCGTTAATGGTGACCGTATCCGTGGTGTTCGGTAGAGCTTGAACTTCTTGGATAAGACTCCCTAACTGACCAGCGCTGGTCGAACGATAGACGCGAATTTTAGCGAGATCGGCATCAGCCGGATTTTTCCAGGTGAGTTTGATGTTGCCGCTACCCAGGCCGACACGTTCGGCCTGGGTAGCTGTGACTGCGGCTGGTGAGGTTTCGTCAGCGGCGACAATAATAAGCGTCACCGCTTGAGCGGTGGAGCCGTATTGATCGGTGACTTGAACAAGGACTTCGTGATTTCCTTGGCTTAACTTGGTAGCGTCATAGGTTACTGTCCAGGGAGCTTGGGTGCGGTTACTAATAACGACACCATCAATTGAAAAATCGACAGATCTCACGCCGGCTGGGGCGCTTACCTCGGCAGTGATAATTAGATTACCAGTTACCACTGTACCGGAAGTTGGGCTGCTTAGACTAATGGTTGGGAGAGAAGCTGTGGATGTATCGTCTTTTTCGGTTGGCGGTTCGTCGAGATTATAGTCATGGGCGGTTGCCCAGGCTCGCACGGGGTCTTCCCAGCGCGAATCCTTGGGGCGTTCGGAATGAAGCCGCGTAAAAATTTTTTTAATCAGTAAGTCGGGTGGGGTGAGAGCTGTGGCGAGCTTACCGTTGACTTTATTAACCTCAACTGCCACATGAATATCATCGCGCGTGGTGGGAATCTGCCAGGGGGCAAAGATATCTTCGATAATTTGCGGCGATTGGTCGGTCGGTAATTTACCGGAAAGAGCATCGACTTTAACTTCCGAAATAGTCTCGGGTCGAGAAAAACCGGAGGCCTCGCGGTTAGCATAAAACCCAGTCATGTAATCGTGAAAAATTGGACCAGCCGCCCGCACGCCACCAGCCTTATCCATGGGCGTATTGTCGTTGTTGCCGACCCACACGGCAGTTGTGACTTCGGGGGTATAACCCACTGTCCAGCTGTCGTGATATTCTTGGGTCGTCCCGGTTTTAGCCGCGACGGCCATCCCCGGGAAATAGAGCGGCGAGCGCGGCCCAAAGACTGGTGTACGAGCCTCATTGTCAATCAAGATGTGGGTAATTTCATAGGCAATTTCGGGTGCTAATACTTCGACAGCTTGGTCTTGCCATTCCTCGAGAATACGGCCTTTGCTATCTTCAACTTTTAAGATCGGGTTGGATTGGTGAAGCACGCCGCCGGCGCCAAAGACGCCATAGGCGCTAGCGAGTTCAATAGGTTTGACTTCGGCTCCTCCGAGGACGAGTGACAGGCCGTAGCGATCAGGTTGCGTTAAAGTGCTAATACCGAGGTCTTGAGCGGTTTTAATGGCGTCGGGCAAGCCTGTCAAAGCGAGGATTTTTACAGCGGGAATATTTAACGAGTTAGCGAGCGCGGCGCGAATGGTAACTGGTCCACGTTCGCTGCCGTCAAAATTTTGCGGCCGATAGTTGCCAAAATCGGTTCTAACATCCCAGAGGGTCGAGCTGGGCGACCAGGTTCCTTTCAAAGCACTGGCGTAGACAAGCGGCTTAAACGCTGAACCCGGCTGGCGCAGGCCAGTCGTGACATTAAAGTTACCAGCGTGTTCGGTATCAAAATAGTCAGCCGAGCCAACCATGGCTAAGACTTGGCCATTGCGCGGATCGAGCGAGACAAGAGCGGCATTGTCAGCGTCGTAGCGAGCCAGATACTTTTCTTTGGCCGTCGCAATGGCTTCTTCAGCCACTCTTTGGGCGCGTCGATCAAGGGTAGTCGTCACTTTTAGACCACCTTCGAGCACCTGGCGTTCACCATATTTTTCAATCAGTTGATCGCGAACGTAGAAGACAAAGTGCGGGGCGGTAATCGCTTCGCGACGGGGAATAAAGGTGGTCTCTGCCGCCTGGGCCGTTTCCTTCGTTTCCTTATTAATCGAACCGACGGCCGTCATTCGTTCGAGGACAAAATTGCGGCGAGAAGTCAATTGATCGACGTGGTTGCCATAGGGTGAGAGGTAACTCGGTCGTTGGGGAAGGGCAACCAATGTCGCGGCCTCGGTAAGATTTAGGTCGCGCGCCGATTTACCAAAAAACGTTTGGCTGGCGGCTTCGATACCATAGGCATTGGAACCATAGGGGATTTCGTTTAAATAGAGAGTCAGAATTTCGTCTTTTGAGTACATAAACTCGAGTTCTAGAGAAATGATCAATTCTTTTATTTTACGATCGAGTGACTGTTCTGGTGAAAGAAGGGCGTTTTTGACATATTGTTGAGTAATAGTACTACCGCCTCCTTCAATACCGCCGCGGTTTAAAATGCGGAGGTGGAGGAGAACTGCTCGGGCGATCCCGCGCAAATCGACGCCATGATGGCGGTAAAAATCTTTATCCTCCGTGGCGATGGTCGCCTGTTTGACAATGTCGGGAATTTGGTCGCTCGCAATCGAGAGTCGTTTTTCTTCGTTATAGACGGCGTAAAGTGGGTTGCCCTCGCGATCAAGAATTTGCGTAGCTTCGGAGGCTTGGTGCTTTTGGATGCGACCCGGGGTTGGTAAATCGCGGGCATACCAGGCGAAAAGGGTACCGATACCAAGGACACCAAGTCCGAGGGCGATCAGGCCGAGACGCAAAAAACGCCGCCACGTCCAGCGACGTTTCCGTGGTGATTTTTTCGGCCGAAGACCAAGGGGATTACTAAAGCGGAGGCGCCAGCGATGTTTCATTGGGTATAGTATAGCAAAATAAGCCTAAAAATTGGAGAACTTTGGTTTTTTTGTTTAGAGTGGAGATATTGAATAGAAAATGAAGGAGTAACTATGGGACATGTTCGATCACTACCGTCCGAATTATTGATGCGTGGCGTGCAAGATATTGTTGTCCGTGAAAGTTTTGAAGCCAAACTCCGCTCGGGGAAAAAATTGCGGATTAAACACGGTGTTGATCCCACAACTGATCGGCTGCATATCGGTCATGGCACCATTTATTGGAAATTGCGGCAGTTTCAAGAATTGGGTCATGTGATTGTTTTTTTGATTGGTGATTTTACCGCCCGTTTTGGTGATCCAGACAAACTGGTCAGTCGCGAGATGCAGAGCAAAGATCAAACTGATGCCAAGGCGGCAACGTATCTTGATCAAATTAAAGGTATTCTCGACCTGTCGAAGACAGAAATTCGTCGTAATAGTGAATGGTATGACAAAATGTCGGCCGAGGACCTCATTCGTTTGGTTAGTAATTTTTCGGTTGCCCAACTCCTCGAACGCGATATGTTTGTAAAGCGTCAGAAAGATGGGGTTGAAATTGGTTATCACGAACCAATCTACCCAGTTCTTCAGGGCTATGATTCGGTCATGCTTAATAGTGATTTAACCGTTATTGGAACTGATCAATTCTTTAACGAAATGATGGCTCGGCCACTGCAAGAGCGGGCCCGTCAAACCTCGCAAGATATTATGACGTTGTCACTTCTGTTGGGGACAGATGGTCGCAAAATGAGTAAAACATTTCCTAATAGTATTGCTATTCTTGACACACCGGAGGATAAATTTGGCAAAGTCATGCGGATTCCCGACGAACTGATTGGCCACTATTTTGAACTGGCAACACAGGTTTCCAATAAAGAATTGGCCGAAATAACACAATCAATCAAAACGGGAGAGCTTTTACCGAGAGACGCGAAGATGCGGTTAGCTCGAACGATTGTCGCCATGTATCATGGTACGGCGGTGGCCTCGACGGCCGAGGAAGCCTTTATTCGGATTTTTCGTGATCGGGCTTTGCCTAGCGAAATCGTCACGAGCCAGCTACCAAATATCAGTTACCGGTTGGATGATCTACTAATTGCCCTCAAGTTCGTCTCAAGCAGAGCAGCTGCCCAGCGTTCAATCGGCGCCGGCTCCGTTCATATTGATGAAGCCGTTGTAACTGATTGGAAAATAATTGTTACTCTGAATCAGTCGCACATTATTCAATATGGCAAACGGTTGTTCCGGCGAATTGAGAAGGTTAAGAACTAAATTTATCAGGAATTTGGAAAAGTAATCGGATAGGCTTTTTGGTCGTTTACGACCAAACCGGTTTGACTTAGGGAATCAAACCATAAGGCCTCAATCGGCCAATCAACCGGTAAGAAAAGTTGGCGAAGATAGGCGCCATTTTTATCGAATTCGAGGAGACGGGCGGGCTGATCGTTGCTTACTTGTTCTTCAAAAAGGTAGAAGTGACTACTTTCGCTGGTCGTAAAGATTGATTTTGGTTTTTGAATTTTATCCCATGGGCTGGGGAGGTTATGAAGCTGCCAGGTCTCATCTTGAATACCCCGCGTATATTTTTTAACAAATCCATCGGCCAGTGCCACAAAAACATCGCCGTCAATGGCGAGGGCGATAGCGTGAGACAGACCAGTTGGATCGGGACTTTTCAAATAACCGGTTCGCTCCCCAAAACCGGTTGTTTTTTGAGGATATTTCCAAATTTGACCAGATGTCGCCTCGAGGGCATAGAGATTAGTTCCGAAGGTAGCCAAACTGATAATTGTCGGCCAGGAGCCACTTTCAGTTGACACTGTTTTGCTACCAGGCTGGAACCGATAGAGAGTCGGCTCGGTTCCAGCGAGCAACCAATTGTTACCAAAAGTTGTGGCCACTCCGTCGCTAATGGGGCCCGGAAGAGTAACTGGCTGTCCGATTTCGGCGCCTGCGCTAGATTGATAGAGTGTAGCCGCTGTGCTGGCGGTGGCCAGAATATCCGTGCCAATTTTAGTCAAATTTCTAATTGGTTCAGGGAAACTGACGAGGGTACTGCCAGGAGAAAAACGAGTTGTCGTTGTGAGTTGATCGATAATAGCTTGGCTTTGATCGATAATAGCTTCGGCTTCAGTCGCTGTTGCTTCGCTCGTGGCGGCAATTTTTGCAAGAGCAATCGTCTCGAGGAATTGATTTTTGGCAGCCTCTTTATCGTTTAGGAGAAATGTTCGTTCGGCTTGCTCCTGGGCGGTTTTTGCGTCAGTCAAAGCGACGCTCGCGGTGGTTTCTTGAATTTCGGCGACCTGGGTTGCTCGCCGACTGGTGGCCGAGATAACGATAATGAGAATAACAATAAGGCTGATGGCTAAGAAAAGTACTTGCCGTCGATTGGGTCTGAAGCGCCATCGGCGTAAGAGTTCGCTCACTGTTTGTCTAAAAGCTTCTCTTTTTTTAAGAAGTGGATTACTGTTTGTTCGTTTTTGATCGCCCCAAAATTGACGAAATTTTCGCGGTTGTTTTTTAGGTGTCTCATCGTCGTAGTGGTGCACTCGGTAGATTGTTTGACCGGCTAAAGCGGCCGCGGCGGGGTCGCTTGTAGGGGCTGGTCTGGGCATAAATTTATTCAGTCGATTTTTTATCTCAAGAGCTGGCTTTTTCAAAACTTTATTCATGACCGGCCCAGCCCCACTCACGACGGCTTGGCTCGTGTTTTTAAGGGCATGTTTGCTCTTTTTTCCCCAGTCGATTAGGCGCGGCACCAGCCAATCACGACTCCAGGCGAGACTGCGTCGGCCGCCGGAGTGTAGACCGGAATGCGTTTTCTGAAGGGTTGGTCTGACAACTTGTGAGAATAGCCGTTTGATAAGCTCGGGCAGAGTGTTTAAGGATTGATCTAGGTAGATAGTTTCGTTTGACTGGTCGGTAGTAGGCGTCTGTGCTAAGAGTAAAGCATTAGCCTTTGTATAGTGGAGGCGCTGGAGACGACGAACTATTTCCCGGGCTGATTGTCGCAGATCTGGGCCGCCAAGTATTTCTTTTAATTCATTCAGACTAATAGTTCTAGCAATATCGCTGCTTGCTAGAAGAAGAATATCATCCGCTTCGAGCGTACCGGTAGTGATATTCGTATAGGTTGTGAGAGGGTGGAGCCCGGCTTCTTCCTCGAGGCCTTCGGTGATAGCCGAGACTTTTTCGCCCCGATACAAATAGGCCTGGGCGTGGCCAGTCTGGGCGACATGAACATGGTTAGCACTCACTAAGAGAATTAAACTCGACAGATTGCCAATCCAATCTGTCTCACCATTTTGGGTAATTTGCGCCAAGACGGTATTGGTTTTACGTAAGGCTAATTCAAAATTGACCAAAACACTGGTACTCTCGCCGCGATAGTATTCGCGAACAATCGTATTAATGATTGTTTGGCCAATTTGAGAATTGGGAAACCAAGGATTGTGAATTTCGACGAGAAAATAGAGCGCGTCTCCGGTGGCGCTGTCGATGTTTGTACTCGGACGTACCTGCGTCGTTAAAAAACGGTCTGTTGGCCGTTCCTTGGTGGTAATACGAATAGTTCGAAGCATCCAATCGGTTGCCATACCCCTCACTCTACCTACTCTATATATGGTATCAGGATTGTGGCTTGTAAATCTACCTGGGTTCTTTTTTACTATCACGACTTACGCAGTTCCCCTCTACCACCTGCGAGGTGAACCTGCCTACCGGCAGGCAGGCGGATACCCGCCATGGCGGGTGGTTCCCGCCAAATGCGTAAGTTGTGACTATTTGAAACTGTCACCTGTAGCGAACATACAGTCTTTATCAACTGGTTGGTCGGGCTGGGGAGATTAGAACTCAACAGGTTTTGTCCTCTGTCGGGGATAGGAGATTCGAACTCCTGACCTGTCCGACGTGTTGTCGGACCGCGCGGTTTGGACAGTCGGGGATAGGAGATTCGAACTCCTGACCT
>JBBTZN010000063.1:9388-14303 GCA_038061355.1 Patescibacteria group bacterium
TTGTCGGACCGCGCGGTTTGGACAGTCGGGGATAGGAGATTCGAACTCCTGACCTCTTGCACCCCATGCAAGCGCGCTACCCCTGCGCTAATCCCCGACTGTCCAAACTCCCCTGCGCTACAGCCCGACCAACCAGTTGATAATGTACTAGACAGTCAAACTGGCTAGATTAAGACCCTCATTTTTCTTCTGTAATGATTCTACCTAAGAAAGTGATCGCGAGAAAGATCTGGTTCATGAACCGATAATGAGTCTAGCTAGGGGGACGATAAGCGTTTGTAAGAGACGACTTAGTGGACCCGCACCAATAAGGATGATGGTCAAAAGGAGGAAGGGGCCTATTTGGGTTAACTGCCAGTAGGTTTCGGCGGAGATGATAGCTTTTAAGAAGTGGGAGCCATCAAGAGGTGGAATCGGCAAGAGGTTAAATATCATAAGGTTGAGATTCAAAATAATAACCAAAATAGCTGCTTCTTCAATGCTGGGGGAGACGGTTACAAACCGGAGAATTAGGCCCGCAACCACCGCGATGAATAAATTGGCAAATGGCCCAGCGAGGGCAACTTGTATTTCGTCAATAATTGGTCGGGGAAAGTTTCGGGCGTCGATCGAAACTGGTTTAGCCCACCCAAAGTTAACAAAAAAGAGGAGAAGTGTGCCAATCGGGTCGAGGTGAGCAAGGGGGTTTAGACTAAGGCGGCCGGCCAGGCGCGGCGTTGGGTCGCCAAAATGATTAGCGACCAGGGCATGGGCAAACTCATGCAGTGTCAGAGCTAAGATAAAAATAGCGCTCAAAATAAGAAAAGTTAATGGCTCCTCTAAAAGAAGTCCAATAAGCATTTTATCCTTGCTCTTTCTTTAGCTATCAGCTAAACTATGGCTACTATAGTATTTATACTAGTTGAGTTTACGAGATTTATCTAGGAGAATTTTATGGTTATGATTTGCCAGGATTGCCAGCGGTCACCTAGGGTTGGTCAGTCGCGTTCGCATTCGATGGCGGCGACAAAACGGGTGCTCAAACTTAATCTTCAAAAGGTGGGTGGACGAACTATTTGTACGCGCTGCCAGCGAACCCAAACTAAAAAACGCGCCCATTGGCCAGCGTAAATACGTCCTACTCCGAAACTACCAAAAATCCCCCGAGATGGGGGATTTTTGGTAGTTCGTTGTCGCGCGTTTAGGTAGCGGCGCCGTCATGATCCTGGGAAACACCACGGCGAGCACGGAAACAATCCGCACAATAAACCGGGGAACCTGGATCACGAGGCTGAAACGGAACTTCGCCTTGTTTACCACAATCACTGCAAGTGATGTTAAACATCTGGCGAGGACCGGCCTGTCGTTGCTTATTAGCGCGGCGACAATCCGGACAACGCGTTGGAGAGTTTTGAAAACCCTTCTGGGCGAAAAATTGCTGTTCGCCAGCGGTCCAAACAAACTCTTTACTGCAATCTTTACAGACAAGTTGCTTGTCTTGGAAAGAATCGTTCATAGCGTTTATATCCTCGAGGTCTTCTCAAAAGATCGCTCCCTTTTGAGATTTACATAACAAGGCTTCGACGAAGCCCCTCACCCTTTATTGACCAACTCTCGTTGATAAACGCAATGCGTTGTCAAGAAAGGGTGAGGGGTAAACCCTGGGTGCCCTAATCGTAGGGGAGCCGTATTGGCAAGTTGGCGAACCATGTATATGATAGCATAATTGTTGAAATCCGTCAAATCGACGAGTTCTTTTTGCACTAGCAGATGTTTTTTTAACCAGATACAATTAGCTTATGAATCACCACTCTTTTTTAGAGCCAACTCTTGAGCGCATCGCCACGGCGTATCTGATGATTGTTGGTTCGGGTCGATCAGGCGATGATGAAATCGAGCGGTGGCTTGCCGCTTGGAAAATTGTTCCTCTTGATCAGGTTTGGCTTGCTGAATCAGCAAGTATCTCAATCGGTGATGTGCGGGCTTTTGAACGACAGTTGCAATTGGCCCCTTTGGTGAGCCCCCGGCGAGTGGGCATTATCCGTCAGGCCAAAAATCTGACGGCCGAAGCCAATCATGCCTTTCTTAAGTTCCTTGAAGACCCACCAACGCATGTGACAACGATTTTAGTAGTCGAACACGAGGATCAGGTTTTGCCAACGATTATCTCACGTTGTCAACGATGGCGAATACCAAGTGATCGGACTAATCCGAAATTAAATCAAGAATCTCCGGCTGATACCAATAACGATAAGTCGCTTGATTTAGGCAAATTAACTACTCTTGATTATCGGGAACGTTTCTCCTTGGCTGAAACGTGGGCCAAAAGTACCAGCTTCGTTAGCCAATTTGATGAGCTGATTGTCCAAGTCCATGCGGCCTATGTGGCCGGTCAAATAGCAACGAACAAAGTTTGCCAACTACTTGCTTATCGTCAGTTAGCCACAACAAATACTAATCCACGGCTACTAGCAGAGGCCAGTCTTATGGTCATCGAACGAGTGGGGAAAAGGTAAATGTTTATTTGGGAAATTTTGTTGATTATCTCCCTGGCTGGCATAATAATTATTTTGGTACGGCGCCTGCCCCTGGCGATTAATCAAGTGCGTAATGAGCCTCATCCACCTCCATTGGTAGCGGTCGAAAGACCGCGTCAAAAAAACAAGGTGGCTGATTCATTAGTTGCGGCTTCAGAGCCGCCAGTATCCCCTTCTATATCGATAGCCGTGACCCCTAAGCAAAAAGAAACGGCTACAATAGAATCAGCCGAGGCGGCCTATAAGATAGGTGATTTTGAGAGGGCTGTTCTGATGTACGAAGAACTCGTCCGTGGGCAGGCCGACGATCTAAAATTGCGTAATCGCTTAGGTCTTACCTATCTTGAGCTTGAACGGTTCAATGAGGCTCGTGATCAGTTTCGGGTGGCAGTTAAAGAAGGGACGGACGTTGCCAGCCATCATGCTAATTTGGCGATGGCCGAGTATGGACTCGGTCATCACCTTACCGCGATTCGACATCTGAAGCGAGCCATCGCTTTGAATCCTGAAATTAAAAACTATCAAAATTTATTGGCAACGATCGAAGAGGAGCGTGGATAATCCGAAAATCATCCGTCTTTATAGCTATGTTTTCACGACTTACATAGTTTTCTTCTATCACCTACGAGGTGAACAGCCTGTCCGAAAAAAACTTAAAGCAAAGCCGTTAGCAGCCTCGACGAGCCCAGTATCATTTGGTATAATTTCGAAGTAAACTAGGCCGCCTTAGCTCAGTTGGTAGAGCAACGGTTTTGTAAACCGTAGGTCCGCGGTTCAAATCCGCGAGGCGGCTCCAAAAATAACGAATGGATCATTATTTTTAGGTTGGATTAAAAATATAAACTTGTATAATATACTACTATCCTTGTAAGATATAAGTATGGATATAGATTTGATTAAAGGGCTGTATAATAGTGGAAAAAGTGTTCCGCAAATTGCGAATGAACTCGGCCTTTCACAATGGATGCTTTACAATAAAATGAAAAGGGAAAAAGTCCTTCGAAGGCTTCCAGCTGAGTCAAATAAAATTCGCTTTTTATCGAAACCCTTAAGCTTTTCTAAAAAAAATTACCTACGGCCCATGGAAAGAGATTTAATGATTGCCGGACTCATGTTGTATTGGGCAGAGGGTTCAAAACGTAACATTAATACGATTGATTTTGCGAATAGTGATCCTAAGATGGTTGTGATATTCCTAAATTTATTTCGATCTATTTATCAAATCCAAGAAGATAAACTCCGCGTGTTGCTTTACTGTTATGCTAATCAATCTATACCTGACCTCATTTTATTTTGGAAAAAGTTAACCAAGATTCCAGAGAAGCAGTTTACTAAACCATATGTTCGATCAGATTTTCAAGAGGATAAGGTTAATAGAATGAGATATGGTATGGTTCATATCCGTTACAATGATCAGCGCTTAATGACACAACTCAAAAAGGATATAGATAGCTTCACAAAGCAGCTAGTCTAGGGTATTATTTCGATTGTGCTGGGATGGCTGAGCGGTCAAAAGCAACGGACTGTGAATAATTGCAGCTTTTCGCTGAAAAGCGAATTGAAAAAGTGGGTAAACTGTCGGGAACCCCTAATCCGCCTATGGCGGAAGGGCAATCCGCAGCCAAGCTTGTCGCTTCGGCGACTTGAAGGTTCAGAGACTTATGCGCCCACCTCCTACGGTCGTCTAGATGACTACGGAGATGAGATAGTCCACGCCTTTACGAAAGTAGAGGGTAAGTGAAATCCGTCGCCCTTGTGGCTACGTAGGTTCGAATCCTACTCCCAGCACCAAGCTTAACCCCAATTCAAGAATCCTGCACCAATTGATATTGTCATTGACAATATCAAACGGGGCCATGTTATAATTCTATTATGGCATTCGACAACCAAGAACTCCAACAACTTGAAGGAATCTTAAAGCGTAAATTTGACGAACAACGTATTGCTATAATATCTGACGTTCGGACACTCTTACAGCCGATCAAAGACGACCTCACAATACTCAAACAGGAAATAAAGGAAGTAAAAAAGATGGCTGTTGAAGATGTTGAGCAAGCGTTTGGACAGATCGAGCTTCTCAAGAAGAAAGTTAAACAACTTGAGCATCGTCTGGCTGCTCTGGAACATTAAACGTCCCACGAACCTCCCTGCCTGCCGGTAGGCAGGGAAAACGGTCAAAGAATCTGACATCCACCAGATGGCGGAAGATCAGCTCGCCTGTCCCGTATGAGCCGCGACTCCATCGGGGAACCACGTTTCGGGTCAAAGAAAATTTTGTAGGGATGAAAGTTCCCTATTTTTGTAACTACAAACTCTTGACATTGAACCTGTTATCAGGTATGATTAGTACCTGACTTGACCACTCCATTCATTTTTTCAGTGATCTCTTGGTAAACTTT
>JBBTZN010000064.1:0-7205 GCA_038061355.1 Patescibacteria group bacterium
ACCGGCACCGGCGCTGACGCCCTCCAGGTGACCGCCTCGGCGGGTGGGATGGTAATGACGAGTGCTGGTAGCATAGCCTACGATGGCGGTACGACTGACCGGACGACTGACTTCGTAACTATGGACCTTGATGTGAACTCCGCTTCCGTTGATGGTCTGTACATCGACCTCGATATAGGGACAGCTCTTTCGGCCGCCGAAGTCGCCAACGCGATCAATATCGATGTCACGGGCTTGGCTGGCGACGATGTGACTTCTCTCCTAAACGGCATTCTGCTGACAGGTGATACTACTTCAGCGGGCCTGGTTACCGCCGTCAATCTCGCTGGTGCCTGGGATAACGACCTCACCCTCCAGAACGGTGCCGCGGTCCGCAACAGCACCAACAACGATGTTGCGGTTGTCGAAAATGGCCGAACTCTAACTATGGACTTCGACCGTACCGCCGGTGTCTCACTCGATTCCGCTTCGCTTATCGAAGTTCAATCCACGGCTAACGGCGCGGGCGCTGTCGAACTCGAATCAACCTTGGGCGGCATTAACATCCTGGCTTCCGGCGCTGGTACGGGCGAAGATATCGTCCTGACCGCCACCGGTTCCTCGATTACCGCCTCCGCCACAGAAGCCGTCGTTGACGCTGTCACCCTCTTTGCCAATGCGGAAGGTGGTTCAGTCGCCATCCGCGGTGGTGATACTGCCGCCGCCATTCCGGCTGAAGGTGGGAATGATGTCTACCTCGGGGCCGAAGACGATGTGATTATCGATGCCTTAGATGACGTTCGCTTCACCATGGACGATGACTTTAACGTCACGCTCGCCGCGGCTGGCAATATCGTTCTGGATGCGACCACTGATAACACGACTACCACCGGCGTTATCGATATGGATGTCGATGCTGGTAATGCCGCGGTTGATGCTTTGAATATCGACCTTGCTCAAACTGACGGCGCTGGTGCCGCTGTTGACGCGACGGCCATCGAAATTCTTCTGACGGCCGACGACGCCGACGGCGACATGTTTGGCATGACTATCACTGGTGCGGCCACAGCCAACGCTGCCGCTGGTTCGTACGAAGCCGGTTTGGTGATTGATAACCAAGAAAACAACGCTGGTTCGATGCCTGATGGCATCCTGATCACGGCCACTAATGCCAGCGCTATCACCGATGCTATCGACGCTTCCGACGCTGAAATCGACAACGCCTTGAACGTCGGTACGAATAACATTGCCATTACGACCGGTACAATCGGTTCAAATGGGGCAGCCGTTATCAACTTTGCCAACTTCGACGTCGCTGGTTCAGGCACGATGACACTCGGAAATAGTGGCGATAACGACGTGATGGTCCTTAATAGCGATAACACGACCACCAATAACCAAATTGATATCCGCCCGGCTAATACCTCTGGGACTCTGATTGTTTCCCAGTACGATGCCGCCGCGACCTTAACTGGTGCCCTGGTTGGCTTAAACCTTGACCTTGACACGAATGTCACCCCGGCGGCCGGTGGCTCGAATATGACCGGTATTCTGCTGGCGATGGACGATAACGGCGCCTCGACCTCGATCGGCTTGGATATCGACGGCGCGGTTGACTTCGGGATCGACCTGGCTGGCCTGACATCCGGAACTGATATCCGCCTAAGTAACAATGTCACCTTAGACGGGTCAGGCGCTAATGAATTGACCTTAAACGCCACCATCCTCCCGAGCACCGCCAGCGCCCGCGACCTCGGCGGAGCGTCCAATGAATGGGATGATATCTTTGTCGGTGATGACAACGGTCTGAATTTGGGTCTCGACCAAGATGCCGAATTGGCCTACGACGAAACCACTGATGATCGGGTTGAGCTAACTGGTACCGGCGCCTCGCTCTATGTCGAAGACCGTTTGGGTCTTGGCCGCCAGACCTTTACCATGGCTACGGGTGGCGCCGCCACGGAAAATCTCACCCCGACTCAATCCTACGTGGAAGTAACCGGTCAAGATAACGTTGCCGACCTTGTTCAGATCCAAACCGGTAGCGCTAAGGAAGGCGATCTCCTGATCATCACTAATCTTTCTGCCACCACTGTCAGTATTGATCAAACCGCCACCACCAAACTTTCCGGCGGCGGTGACATCGCTCTGACTCAATATGACGTGATGATGCTTGTTTTCGATGGCACGAACTGGCTGCAAGTCGCTCAAACGACCAATAACAGCTAAGCTAGCTAAACTACTCTCGCAATTTAACAACTACAGAGGATTCGTCGAAGAAGAGGGCCCCCGGCCCTCTTCTTCTGTATATAACCAATAGAACTTACGCAAATCTGGGAAAACCTCCGAGGTTTTAACCGTTAACCTCGGAGGTTAAAGAGGATTTGCGTAAGTCCTGACCAAATCCCCGATGCAAGATAAGTGTCCGCTTGAGAGTAGATCTAGTACCCCTACTTCGTCATCCCCGAATCGAATCACTCAAAAGTGAATTCGCTATCGGGGATCCAGAAAAAAAATAAGCCTGGATTCCCGATCAGAAGCGATCGCACGCCTAGGCGCATCATCGACTCAGCGACCTTTCTGTCGGGAATGACAATTCTGCTAAACTATAACTATGAAAAAAATTCTCATTATTGTCGGTTTGCTTGTTATTGTGCTTGGTGGGGGAGCAACAGGTTTCATTCTCTGGCAGAAGGCCCAGTGGCAACCTGTTAAACTCGACGAAGTTGGGGTCACGTTTATGGCCCATAAATTGTTAAAGCCTGGCCAGCTCACCGAAGATGATAAAAAAAGTAAAATCCTTTATCGGGTTACGCAAAATGGTGATAAATCACTCCTTATCACTGCCCGCTACGAAGATGGCTTGCGCTTACCGACAAGCCTTACTCGCCAAGAGCTTATTCCCATGCTCCTAACCAACATTGACAAAGCCTACCCGCAGCGGTTCACGGGTTATAAAGCGGTCTCAACACGTAACTTTGACCAAAATGGTCATAAAGCGGCTGAATTAATCTTCACCTACGACGGTCCAGCAGGGGAGAAGGTCAAACAACGATTTCTAATTATCGATCTCGATGGCAATCGAGCTCTCTATCTAGCCGCTCAAGCCAAAGAAGCCGATTTCATAGCTCTCAACAAGAAATATTTCAACCGACTGTTTGGAAGCTTTACTTTTGAAACATAGCCCTGATGTGGATAACTTTTGCTTGACACCCCTAATTACCCCTAATAGAATGAGTCAGAATTATTGAAAGAGTTGTGGAGGTATTCATGTCCAATAAAGGTATGTGGGGCTGGGTTGTTGGCCTCGTCGTCGTTATTGCTCTTGTGGTTATGGGGAGCCAAGGTGTCTTTTCTCGTAACAAAGGTTTCCAGGCTGTTTTCTTGAATAACGGCCAACTTTATTTTGGTAAACTTTCCAAAGAAAATAGTAGCACCATGGTGCTAAAAGACGTCTTCTATCTTCGCGTCCAGCGTCAAGTTCAGCCAGCCGATGGTACCGACCAACCGGCCGCCGCTCAACAAGTTCAGCTCGTTAAACTCGGTGGTGAAATCCACGGTCCCAGCGATATGATGCGCATCAACCGCGAGAACGTTCTTTACATTGAAGATCTCAAAGAAGATAAAGACGATAAGGGCGAATTCGTCAGCCGCGTCCGCAAATCTATCGATACCTTCGAGAAAAATGGTGGCAACGCTACTCCTTCACCTTCACCCAGCGCTTCCTAAAGTTGTAGATCCTGAACTGATAAGCCTCCCGACATCACGTCGGGAGGCTTATCGTCTATAATAGGACATACTATGATTGCTTATCTTGAAGGCCTAGTTGTCCACCGTGAGGGCACTTCGATCGTTATTCTGGTGGCCGGCATCGGCTATCAAGTTTTTCCTTCTGCTCACACGAGCCCGGTTGTCGGCAGCCAAATCCAACTCTACTGTTCGCAGCAGGTTCGAGAAGATAGTTTGACCCTCTACGGTTTGGCCAGTTGGTTGGAACGCTCTTGGTTTGAACTCCTCCTCTCCGTCTCGGGCGTCGGCCCTAAGAGCGCCTTGGCTATTGTTGGTTCAAATCCGACCACTCGCATCGAGCAGGCGATTAGCGATGGCCAAACCGCCCTTTTTGAAGCGATTCCCGGGATTGGCAAAAAAGTGGCGGCCAAAATAATTGTCGAACTTAAAGGTAAGGTCGGGGGGACCGGAACGCTTCTTCCTGGCGACGATGCCACAGCTACACTTATGCAAGCCCTCGAATCGTTGGGCTATCGTAAGATAGAGGTGCTGGCTGTCCTCAAAGACTTGCCGGCTACAGCAACGAGTGTGGAGCAACAAATCCGTTGGGTTTTACAACGTATGAGTCAAATCCAGGGTTGAGTCATGGCTAGCCGGACGCCACCTATCATTTCTACACCTTCGCCACTCGCCGGCCTGGCTGGTGTCGGCCCGGCAGTTATCACCAAGCTTCAACGCCTGGGAATCGAAAAAGTAGCCGATCTTTTTGAGCACGCCCCGCGGCGTTATGAAGATTGGACGGTTATTCGGCTAATCAAGAGTCTTCAAATCGGCGAGGCTGGGGTAGTTATAGAAGCCCGCATTACTAAGATTTCTACTGGCCGCTCGCCCCGCCGCCGGATGCACCTGACATCGATCGAGCTCGAAGATTCGACCGGCCGTCTGCTAGCTACCTGGTTTAATCAACCCTTCCTGGCCAACGTCTTTCGCGTTGGTGAAACACGGTTTTTTCGCGGGACGGTTGGTTTTGACCGTCACCAGGGTTTAAAGCAATTTACCAACCCGATGCACGAGCCGCGTGCGGCCATATTAGCTATCTATCCTGAAACAGCTGGCCTCTCTAGCAAACAGTTCCGTTATCTGCTTTTAAAAAACTGGCCGCTAGCCCAGCATCTGGCCGATCCCTTACCGCCCGTGATCGTCAACGACCACCATCTTCTCGCGCGCCTTGAAGCTTTTAAACTTTTACATACGCCCCGAACTGTGAGTGACATCAATCAAGCTCGCCGCCGTTTTGCTTTCGAAGAGCTCTTTTGGTTCGCTCTCCGCAATGAACAGTTGAAAGTTGCCCTCCGTCACGATCAGGCTTCGTATCTGGCGGTGGGTGAACAGAATCTGATTGATTTTGCTAAGCTCTTACCCTTTACCTTAACCGCTGGCCAGCGGCGAGCAGCCTGGCAAATTATTCAGGATCTGGGTAAAGACCAGCCCATGAATCGTCTCCTAAATGGTGATGTGGGTACGGGTAAGACAGTTGTCGCCACTTTTGCGAGCTATGTGGCAGCGCAGGCTGGCTATCAAACGATCTGGCTCGCCCCAACCGAAATCTTGGCTGAGCAACACTATAAAACGCTTAAAAAACTGCTCACCCCCTTTCATATTCCTGTTTATCTCTATACAAGTTCTCATCGTCTCGATAATTCAGAATTCAGAATTAAGAATTCAGTTTTAATTGGGACGCATGCCATTCTTAATAAACACGATCTCCTTGGCTATCTTGGTCTGGTGATTATCGATGAACAGCACCGTTTCGGGGTGGTTCAGCGCACGCTCCTGCGCGAGAAACGGTCCGTCGGTGGTCACGTCCGCGTGCCTCACTTTCTTTCGATGACGGCCACCCCCATTCCCCGCACGCTCGCATTGGCTCTCTATGGTGATCTCGACCTTTCAGTGCTCGATGAGTACCCCAGTGGTCGGAAAACCATTAAAACGCGCCTCGTCGCCCCCGCTGATCGCCAGAAAGCTTATCAATTCATGCGTGCTCAAGTCAAGGCTGGTCGACAAGTTTTTATTGTCTGCCCCCTGATTGACGAAACCGAGAGCGAGACTGTTGGTACGCTCTTTGCTAATGGTCAGTCAAAAAGCGTCACGAGTGTTGCGAAAGAATTGGCGACCACTGTTTTTTCTGATCTGCGTCTGGGCGTGCTTCATGGCCGATTAAAACCGAAAGAGAAACAACAGGTTATGGAAGCCTTTACTAAACACCAACTCGATATCTTAGTGGCCACGGCCGTTATCGAAGTTGGGATCGATGTTGCCAATGCCACGGTCATGCTGATTGAGGGCGCCGAGCGCTTTGGCCTCGCCCAGCTCCATCAGCTTCGGGGTCGGGTCGGCCGCGGAGCTCACCAATCGTTTTGTTTTCTGTTTACCGATACGTGGTCAGAGATCGTCCGCCTCCGCCTCCAAACCATTGAAAATAACTTCGATGGTTTTGCCTTAGCTGAAGCCGACTTAGCCTTGCGTGGCCCCGGCGAATTTTTGGGTACTACCCAATCGGGTTTTCCAGCCTTCAAAATGGCCTCGCTGATGGACTATCCTCTAATTAAAGAAACACGTGAGGCGGCCGGTAGAGCGCTGTCTCAAGGTCTTTTAAGTTTAGACGACCTTGCCACGCATCAACCACCCGCCGCGCAATTGGAGTAAAGTTATATGCCCGAGCGTCTTCGCTTACTGCTTGGTTTTGCCTGTCTGGCGATCGTGTTGGGGTCGGGCGTGGTAATGACTCTCTTTACTCTTCGACAAGCCAGTGCCCAGATCAGCTCGGCTGATTTTGATCGGTTGCGTGAGACGGTTAACCAGTTGGTGGCGGCTGTCCCAACCACTGCGATAACCACAACTACCACGAGTGATAGCACTGCCTCTCCGTCGACAGAGTCATCCGGTCGCGTGGTTATTAATCGGGCCACTCTGGCCGAGCTCGATAAACTCCCCGGTATTGGCCAGGTTCGGGCGCAGGCTCTGCTCGATGCCCGCGCCACCGGCCCGTTTATTGATCTCGATGATATCCGCTCTCGTGTGCCAAAAGTACCTGCTTCAGTGCTGGCTGACATCGCTCCACTCATCACTTTTGAAGAATAATTGTCATAAATAGATATATTTGTATAAAAATTGGCATACTTATTGCCACTTTCTTGATCTTTTGCTATAGTTTGAGTACGAAACTTGCAGGACTTACGCACTTTCTCTTTCACTTCGGAAGTGGACTGCGGCCTAAACACTTGCGAAGTGGTCCCGAAAGTGCGTAAGTCCTGACTGAGAGTTTCTGATAATAGCAGATCATGCGGGCGTGGCGAAATGGTAGACGCGATAGGTTTAGGACCTATTGGGAGCAATCCCTTGGGGGTTCAAGTCCCTTCGCCCGCACCATATGTATTTTAATTATGCGGGCGAAGGGATTTGAACGGGAAAGGGGTCGGGAAAACACCCTGTTTTTC
>JBBTZN010000065.1:0-10461 GCA_038061355.1 Patescibacteria group bacterium
CTCTACTCGAGAGAAAGTGTTTCGCTACGAAAGAGGGTTTTGAAAGAGGTCTATTCGAATAGCTAGGACTGGTTCCTCGCGGATTGACCATGTGTTTCTCTACTGCTAGACTAAATCAACAGGACTTACGCAAATTTTCCTTCACTCCAGGAGTGTCCTTCGCACGGCTCAGGATCGTCACTCCTGGAGTGTTCCCAATTTGCGTAAGTCCTGTCAAGATCGGAGGAGATATGAATGCTCGTCGTCTGGCTACTCTTGTAGTACTCCCCTTGTTATTAGTCGGTTGCGCGAGTTATCGTCCAAAAAGTACCACCGCGATAACCCCTGCGGCTATTTCAACCTCTCTAGCCACCAGTAGTTCTAAAAATATGACGTACACGCCCCCAACCGAACAAGAAATTACGAGCTATAAGGAACGAGCTAAGACCAGCTTCGTTCGCCTTACGACGGCAAAGGGCACGATTGATTTGGAACTCTACCCAGACGAGGCGCCTATTCATGTGGCTAATTTTATGAAATTAATCGACGCCGGTTTTTATAATAATTTAACCTTCCATCGGGTGGTGGCTGATTTTGTTATCCAGGGCGGCGACCCTAACGGCGATGGTTCGGGCGGCCCGGGTTATACGATTAAAGCCGAGTTTAACAGCCGCAAACACGAAACTGGCACCTTGGCGATGGCCCGGGCGGCTGATCCCGATAGTGCCGGCAGCCAGTTCTACATTACGCTTGCCCCGCAAGAATTTCTCAACGGCAATTATACGGTCTTCGGCCAAACGATCGCCGGCATGGATGTCGTTGCTAAAATCGCCGTGGGCGATGTGATGACGAAAGTCGAGATCCTGCCGAAATAGATCTCCTTAATCAATTTTTTCATTAAGATTTAGCCTATGCTAAGGTTAAGACGTTTTATCATTATTATTGGCGTTGTTATCCTCCAAGTAAGCCTCTTGCCAACCTTATTTGGCCACTGGCCGGTGCCTAATTTGGTCTTTGCCGCTCTCCTGGTAACTCTCATGTTAGGAAATTATGGCGAAAGTCTGTGGTGGGCTGGGATGGGGGGAATCCTCCTTGATTTAAATCTGCCAAACCGCGGCTTCTACACGCTTGTCTTTATATTTTTAGTTGTTGGTCTCTCATATCTCTTGGAGCGGTGGAATATGCGCCGGCAGGCTTTGACGGCGCTTATTCTGGTCGTCATCAGTGTCAGTTTTTTGACGAGTCTCGAATGGTTAGTCAGCGGCGGGCCGTGGTCACTGGCCTGGCTGACCGCGGTGGCTAGCCAAATTTTGGGCGTCGGTGGCATGTTCTTCATCTATCGTCTCGGTAACGTCTTCTCGGCGCGCCGGTCGGGTCGAATTTTAGAATTCGGCCAACGGTAGGTGGTACTTTCATGAAGCTTACAAAACATACTAATCCATTTGACCACTATCCCTCTCTAGGCCCGATTCACACCTCACTCGACGATTACGACCCCAACACTTCTGTTGATGGTGAGTACGAGTCAGACGAGCCAACTGAAACCACTCGGCCACTAACGCCGCTCGTTTTACTAACGGTAATTATCGCCGGCTTGCTTGGCTTACGTCTTATTGACCTCCAGATTGTGGAGGGGACAAAAAATCGGCTCCTGGCCGAAGATAATCGGGTTCGCAATCGAGAAATCCCGCCCCCGCGTGGTGAAATTTTAGATCGCCAAAAACGCCTCCTCGCCAGTAACACGGCAACGTATTCTCTCGAAATATATCCGGCCGAACTGCCTCGTAATCGAGCCGACCGCGAGGCGGTTTTCGCGGCGATTACCAATCTCACGGGTCTTGATGTGACGGTGGCTCGGACGGAGCTTGAGTCAGAGGGTCTCACCAGCCTCTACCCAGTTACTCTCGCCAGTCAAATTGAGCGCGACACGGCTCTTATTTGGGAGATGCGGGTGGCTGATTTAGCCGGGGTGTCGGTCCAAAAGATTCCCGCCCGCACCTATGTTGATCTGCCGGGTCTGGGGCAGATTTTGGGTTATGTCGGTCGTATGTCGGAGGAAGACAAATCGCGCTGGCCCGACCACTCGCTGGCGAGTTTCGTTGGTAAAGCCGGCCTCGAAGTAGTCTATGAGGATATGCTTCAAGGTATACCCGGCAAAGAGCATATTGAGGTGGATGCTAAAGGGAGAGTTGAGCGAATTTTGGCGGCCGAATTGGCAATTCCCGGCGACAGTCTCGTTTTAACCCTTGATGCTGATTTACAGCGGAGTTTGGTAACCCATCTCCAAGAGGTGGCAGGGGAGCAGCAGTCGACCCAGGCGGCGGCCGTGGCGATTGATCCTAAGACGGGCGCTGTTTTGGCGATGGCGAGCTTACCAAGTTTTGACCCCACCGTTTTTTTACGGGCCGATCGCAGTGGTGAGCGGCTGGCCTTATTAGCCAGTCCCGACCGACCTTTAATCAATCGGGTTATTAGTGGCACGTATCCGTCTGGCTCGACCTTGAAACCAATCATCGCGTCAGCCGCTCTGGCCGAAGGGACAATCTCGACGGCGACGCGTCTTGACACCTCGGCCGGCGTGATTGAAGTTGGCCGGTGGCGCTTTCCGGACTGGAAGGTGCATGGCGTGACCGATGTTAAACGGGCGCTGGCGGAAAGTAATGATATCTTCTTCTACGCGCTGGGCGGTGGCTATGGCCAAATTGAAGGGTTAGGCGTCAATCGTCTCAAAATGTGGCTTACCAAGTTTGGTTTTGGTCAAAAAACCGGCATCGATTTACCGAGCGAGGGTGTTGGTTTAGTCCCCGATGACACCTGGAAACGCAATCGAACTGGCGAGGGTTGGTATATTGGCGATTCGTATCATTTAGCGATCGGCCAAGGGTATTTTTTGACAACACCCCTTCAGCTGGTGATGGCGACTGCGGCTATCGCCAATGGCGGTGAACTCTTGACACCCTATCTGGTGGCGGCTCGACAAAGTGCAGCTGGGCATCAAACCGAGATCCACAGCAAAACAGTTAAACTGGATCACGTCGCCGATGCCGATCTGCTCGCCATCGTTCGCGACGGTTTGCGACAAACGGTGACCGAGGGCACGGCCCGATCTCTCCAGAGTGTGCCAACACCAGTCGCCGGTAAAACCGGCACCGCTCAATTTGGTGACGATAAACAAACTCACTCTTGGTTTACGGGTTTTGCCCCCGCCGACGATCCGCAAATCGTGATTGCGGTTTTAGTTGAGGGCGGAGGAGAATCAACCGAGGCCGCCGTGCCGGTCGCCAACCGCTTTCTCACCGACTGGTGGCAGATCACGCATCCAGAGGACTAATACAGACCTGGTCTGTATGACTAGGTCTGGAATAGAGATGTTGGGGGGTTGATTTTTGACCTCTAATTCGTGATCCTAAAAGAGGAGATATAGATCGCACATTCCTAAATTGGAATATAAACGTTGATTAAAATCGATGGATTGCGCAGTCCTGGAGGATTAAAAAACTTGAGGCGTACCTGTAGGTACGATGAAAGTTTTTTAAGCCGAAGGACAAGCAAGGCACGATTTTAAGCGGCGGTTAGTCCAATTTTGGAATGTGCGATCTATAGGAGGGTTGTGCTCGGGTGGACTAGAATCGGACTCGTATCAATTACAGTATTTTTTTTACTGATTGGGGCGGTGGCTCAAGCGGCGACCGATCAATTTAACGTAACTATCAATCTCGATGGCACAGCCACCGTCAATGGTCAGCCTGCCACCAATATTTTAAAGTCAGACGCCCGTCTCGATACCCTCACGATCCCTATCTTAAAAGATGTGACTGGACTGCGCCCCCGAATTGAAGTGATTGCCACGCTACCGGTGACTATGGCTGCTGAATGGCAACCTCGCCTTCGGCCAAATCGGTGTAGTTGCCGTGTGATCGATTCGCGAGAAGGCGATCGGACTTTTCGCATGGTAGCTGAAGGTGTAAACGTCGGCGCCTCGTTAAGTTTTGAGGCCGAGTTTGCCCCTGGTATTTTGCAGCTACCCTTAAGCGCCCGGGCGATCCGTAGTACCGAAGCCGCCGGAACGTGGTTTTTGGTCTTTGCTCTGCTTGTTCTCTTAGCCACCCTCGGTTTTTTAATCCATTTAATGTGGGAACTTTACGAAATACGTAAGTTTAAAATCAAGCCAACACCTCTCGACCGTCCGCCCAACGATCTTGCCCCGGCCATAATAAGTCTCATCCCATCCGGCAAAATTACCAATCACACCCTGGCGGCGATGCTCATCTCTTTGGCCGAGCGCGGTTTTGTAACGCTTACCCAGGCCGGGGAACATTTGGTCTTTACTGAAGCCCAGCCGGTGGATTTAACAGGGCCGGGTTTCGCTCTGGGTTCGTTTCCTACCGATCAAATTCCAGCGGGCGAACGAGCAAAAGCCGTTAAAGAGGGCGTGACCATCGCTGAAAAATACTTACTCGCCAAGCTCTTTACGCAAATGAAGCGATCAGTGACTGAAGAAGATATTGCCAAACGAGTTGGCCGGCACCTTTCCTCGTTTAAAATTGGCAAACTCTACGCCGAATTTTATGATCAAGTCACCAAAGAAGGCTATTTTATCCGCAATCCC
This sequence comes from Patescibacteria group bacterium, assembly GCA_038061355.1. GTDB lineage: Bacteria > Patescibacteriota > UBA1384 > JBBTZN01 > JBBTZN01 > JBBTZN01. The sequence continues at coordinate 4,589 of JBBTZN010000065.1, forward strand.
CATACGGTCCACCTTCACTATCGGGGTCTGGGCATCGGTGTTTTTTTTCTGGGCCTGACCGGTTTTATCGGTAGTTTCTTTTTACCCGGTGATAAACTATTTTTGGAGTTAACTTTAGTCCTCGTAATGCTATCTGGTAGAATCGTGACTAAAATGGTACCCTACCTGCCACTTCTGACCGTCACCGGTCAGGCCGAATGGGCGCGTTGGGCGGGCTTTCGGGCTTATCTTGGTGAGACCAGCCCACTAGACGCCGCCATACCCGGCAGCCAATTTTTTACCTACCTAAGCTATGCCCTCGCGTTTGACCTTCTCGAACCTTGGGCCAAACGTTTTGGCGGTCGACTAGCGGTGGCGCCTTCGTGGTATAAAAGTAGCCCTAGTAAACAAACTGTGACGGATTTTGCGGCCGAAATCGATCATCTTCGACGAACCGTGGCTGTGGCGCTGGCCAGTATTCACGAACACACGGTCCGTTCGACGGGTGCCACCTCCTTGACAACCCAGCCCGAGAAAAACTATACTGTTTCCTGATAGTATCAGTGTGAAGGATAACCTATCGTCACCATCTCCAGGCTTTATATCTAGTGTGGAGGTGATGGTGATAGGTTTTCATGATTACTCAAAATGTCAAGATAGGAGTTTCCTGTGACTAAAGAAGTTATTTTAACCCCCGAGGGGCTCGAAAAATTAAAACAAGAGCTCGAAAAATTGATTAAAGTTGATCGGGCCGAAATTGTGGCGCGGATTCGCACCGCCAAAGAGTTTGGTGATCTTTCGGAAAATGCCGAATATGAGGGTGCTAAGAATGATCAAGCCTTTACCGAAGGCCGCATTCAAGAGCTCGAAGATATGATTCGCCGCGCTAAAGTGGTCGTGCATCACGCCGGCGACGCGATTGTTGGCATCGGTTCAGATGTTATCGTCACAATAGATGGTGACAGTGAGCACTATATTTTAGTTGGCGCCAATGAAAGCGACCCTGCCACCGGTAAGATTTCGATTGATTCGCCCATCGGTAAGAGCCTCGTCGGTCATAAAAAGGGTGAGACGGTTGATATCGCCGTCCCGGCCGGCAAATTATCGGCCAAGATTATTGATGTGAAATAACTACGCAGCTGTCACATTTAGGTAAAGCAAAAAGCGGCTTGCGGCCGCTTTTTGCTTCTGTTAGGCTCGAAACAGAGCAAGGAGATCTCAATGCAACGTGGTGAAATTCTGAAAGAAGAACGGTTAAAACATCTGCGCCAGCTCAAAAAGATGGGTGTTGATCCGTATCCTGCCCAGGTGCAGCGTGAACAGACGATTATTGATGCTCTGGGAAGGCTTGGGCAACCGGCGGCCGTGGTCGGGCGAGTTTTGGCAATTCGTTCGCATGGTAAAACCATATTTTTTGATATTCGCGATGAGTCCGGCAAAATCCAAATTTACGCGCGGGCTGATGAACTCGGCAGCCGCTTTAGTGAATTAGAGCTCCTGGACGAGGGTGATTTTGTCGCCGTCCAGGGTGATGTCTTTACCACGAAACTCGGCGAGACCACTGTCCATACGCGTAGTTTTCAGATATTAGTCAAAACTCTTCGGCCGCTGCCTTCACGCTGGCATGGCCTTAAAGACGTTGAGGAACGCTTTCGCAAACGTTACCTCGATCTCTTATTAAACCCCGAAGTTCGCCAGCTGTTTGACCTGCGTGTGCGGGTGATGAAAGCTCTCCGCAACGTGATGGATAGTCACGGTTTTATCGAGGTGGAAACGCCAACCCTCCAACCGATCTATGGTGGTGCCTCGGCCCGGCCATTTACCACCCACTATAACGCTTACGACACGGACGTCTTTTTGAAAATTGCCCCCGAACTCTATCTCAAACGATTGCTCGTCGGCGGCTATGAAAAAGTCTACGAAATGAGTCGCAATTTTCGTAATGAAAGTGCGGACCCGACGCACAATCCTGAATTTATGGAACTTGAATTCTACGCCGCCTATTGGGATGACGAAGCTTTGATGAAGTTCACCGAAGATCTGATTATCGAAACGTTGGAGATGGTGCGCGGCAAAGCCGAAATCGAAATAAATGGCGAGGTCATTCCGGTTACCCGACCATTCGACCGTATCACTTTTGCCGAGCTCACGGGTGGGACAATGGCCGATGAAACGTTTAAAGTGGCGGCGAAGAAACTGCGAAAACCCACTTTTGTTCTGCAAACACCGCGGTATCTCGTGCCGCTGGCCAAGGGGTTGAATGAGCAAGTCGCCCGGAGTTTTCAATTTGTGATGGCCGGTCTGGAACTCGCCAAAGCCTTTGCTGAATGTAACGATCCGCTCGATCAACGACACCAGTTTGAGCTGCAGGCGGAAGGCCGAGCCGAAGGTGATGAAGAGGCCCAGCCGCTCGACGAAGAGTTTCTTGAAGCGCTTGAATACGGTATGCCGCCGGCCGCCGGCTACGGCATGGGCCTCGAACGGTTTATCGCCCTGGTGGCTGGTCAAGAAACTTTGCGCCAAACCATGTATTTTCCCTTTATGAAGCCCCGTTCCCCTAATAAACTAACGAAGCTAAAAGCTAAGGAAGCTAAAAAATGATTGATATTGATCTAATTCGTAATCAGCCTGATCGAGTCGAAGCTGGCGTGAAGGCTAAGGGTTTTGACATTGATCTTGAAAAAATTCGCGAGTTCGACGAAAATCGCCGTCATCTTCAAGTGCAAATCGATGGCCTGCGTGCCAAGCGAAATGCGCTATCTGTCGAAGAGGCCAAAGCTCAAGGCGGAGCGATTAAGCAGGAATTAGCCAGCCTTGAAGAAAAGGTCAAAGAAGTGAGTGCGACGCTCGAAGGCGAATTGCTCCGCATTCCTAACCTCCCCATCAGTGATGTACCGGTTGGGGCCGGGGAGTCGGCGAATACGGTCATTAAAACAGTTGGTGATAAACCAAATTTGACTAATCCCAAAGACCATCTCGACCTGGGTTTGGCGCTGGACCTGATTGATATGGAACGGGCGGCCAAGGTCTCGGGCGGCCGGTTTAACTTTTTGAAAAATGAACTCGTGTTACTTGAGTTAGCCATGATCAACTATGCCTTTGCCGTGGCTATCAAATATGGTTATACCCCTCTCCTCACGCCAGAGCTCGTTAATCGGGCAACGGTCCTGGGGACGGGTTATCTGCCTTATGGCGAAGAAGAAGTCTATAAAACGCAAGATGATTTATATCTGATTGGCACGAGCGAACTGGCAGCTGTTGCCTATCATGCCGATGAGCTCCTTGAGGCGAAAGAGTTGCCGAAGCGTTACGTGGCCTTTTCTTCCTGCTACCGCCGCGAAGCTGGGACGTATGGCAAAGATATGCGTGGAATTCTGCGCCAGCATCAGTTTATGAAAGTTGAAATGGTCAGTCTGGTCGAACCGGAAGAATCGGAGGCGGAGTTGGCTAAAATCTTAATGATTGAAGAAGAGGTGATGCAGGGTCTGGGACTGCCTTACCAAGTTGTGCAAATGGGCACGGGCGATCTGGGTATGCAAGCGGCCAAGAAGTTTGACATCGAGGCTTGGTTGCCGGCCCAAAATACCTACCGCGAGACGCATTCCTGCTCGAACACCACCGATTTCCAAACGCGCCGGCTCAATATCCGTTATAAAGCCGACGACGGTACCAATCGTTTTGTCCATGCCTTGAACGGAACGGTTGTCTCACAGCGGCCATTAATAGCGATTATGGAGAACAATCAGCAAGCAGATGGCAGTATCAAGATTCCGGAAGTGTTAGTGAAATATACGGGCTTTCAGGAAATCCGAAATCCGAAGCACCAAATCCAAGACAAAGATTTAAATCCTCAACTTTAAAATATAAGATTTTTCTGGTCGTTTCGAATTTTGATATTTGGATTTGTTTCGAATTTTGATATTCTTAATTTCGGATTTTATAACAGGAGGTTACATGAATCTCATTATTAAAACCCGCGGTAATCAACCAATCGGTGATCGCGACAAAAAGTGGGCCGAAGCTAAATTTGCCAAATTAGCTAAACTCTGTCCCGCCGAAACAGTTGTCGAGGTGACACTCGAAGATCTTTACGGGCCCAAAGGCGGGCGCGATAAACGCGTTCACGTCTTGGCTGAAATGCCGCACGCGCCTGAACCCTTTCATCTTGAGGAAACTGATCTTAAATTTCGGAAAGCCATCTCTACCGCCCGGGCGCGTTTTGAGCGCTATCTAAAACGTTATCGCGAAAAGCACGAAAGTAGTAGTCGCCGTCCCCGCAAATACTGGTTGGCTAAAGTTCTCGAAAAATTTTCACGGGGCCAAACTGACGACGGGCAAACTAGCTAGCTCGCCAAAATTCTTTGTTCGAATTGAGCAAAGAAGGTAAACTAAAACAAAAGGAGTTCTGACGTGTCACAAGCGACGCCACTTATTGTAATTGAGAACGTTTCAAAAGAGTATCGGGGTAAGGGTGGGGCCAAGATTATGGCCATCGATAATCTTTCGCTCCGTATCGACAAGGGTGAGTTTGTTTCCCTCGTCGGCCCCTCCGGCGCCGGCAAATCAACGCTCATGCGCCTCTTAATTGTTGAGGAGCGGCCGACCAAAGGACGGATTATTATTGCCGGCCGCGATTTGCGAACTCTGCGATCACGCGATATCCCTTTTTACCGCCGCAAAGTGGGGGTGGTTTTTCAAGATTTCAAACTTCTACCCAACAAAACTGTTACCGAAAACATCGCCTTTGCCCTGGAGGTCTGTGATGCGACACCCGCCGAAGTGCGGGATAAAGTGCCTAAAATTCTTGAATTGGTTGGTCTCACCAATCGCGCCGCTAACGAACCTAGCGAGCTGTCGGGTGGCGAGATGCAACGGGTGGCGATTGCCCGGGCCTTAATCCATACTCCAAAACTCTTAATCGCCGACGAACCAACCGGTAATCTCGACCCGTCTAATACCTGGGAAATTATTGAACTGCTTTTAAAAATTAATCAAACCGGCACGATCGTTTTACTGGCCACCCACAACCAGGCCGTCGTTGACCGACTGCAACGGCGCGTCGTGGCTCTCCAAAATGGCAAGCTGGTATCTGATCAAAAAACCGCCGGCTACACCGAAATCAAACCGAAAGAAAAGGGGGATTAATGCGACCAGTTACCCTTCTGCGGGTGACCAAACTGGGCTGGGCCAACTACTGGCGCAATCGCGGCCTCTCCATCTCCGCCAGTCTGATTCTCATGCTCACCCTCGTGATTGTTCTCTTTTTCTTTATTGTGAATACTATTCTCGGCGCGACCTCGGCCAAAATTCGCGATAAGTTTGATATGAATATCCGTTTTGAAGATCAGGTTGCCGAAGAGCAAATTCTAGAACTGCAAAAACTTCTTGCCACGAGGCCCGAGACGCGCGAAGTTCACTATGTGGGTAAAGATGAAGCCCGAGAGCGCTTTCAAAACATCCCTGGCGTGTCAGACCGCACCAAACAGTTGATCACTCCCGAAAGCAATCCGCTCCGTCGCAGTCTGGAGGTGAAGGCTGGCTCGCCAACCGATTTAGAAAAAATCGACCAACTCTTGCACACTGCCCCTTGGAGCGAGATCGTCTACTCCAACTCCTATGCTGTTAATAAATCGACCATTCAAAAACTTTCCCGTTTCGAGCGCGGCGTGACCACAGCCGGCATTATTCTCTCGATTATTTTTATTACCATCTCCATGATTGTCGTGATGAATACGATTCGCCTGGCAATTTTTGCTCGTCGGGAGGAAATCGAGATCATGCGTCTGGTGGGGGCTAACAATATTTTTATCCGTATCCCTTTTATTATTGAAGCGATCCTCTATGGCGTGGTCGCCGCCGCTCTTTCGCTGGGGGCGGTCTGGCTGATTATCAAG
>JBBTZN010000066.1:0-6223 GCA_038061355.1 Patescibacteria group bacterium
AGCGGGCAGCAATAATCGGCCGCCCGCCGAATATGCCGACAGTCATGGTCGTTTTAGGAGCGACCGGGGATCTGATGCCCAAAAAAATTGTCCCCGCCCTCTACCACTTGTATCGCCAAGGGCAGCTGCCAAAACTCTTTCAAGTCGTGGGCTTCGCTCGCCGCCCTTGGACGACGGCCGATTTTAGAAAACAGGTGGGCATCATTTTAAAAACCCATGCCCAAGACCCCGTTGATAAAAGCCATCTCCAAAAATTTTTGGATAAATTCTCCTATCAAGCCGGAAAATTCGAAGAAGCGGCGGACTATACTGCCCTGGCCACTGAACTTGGCCACATCGATGGCACCTGGCGGGTGTGTGCCAACAAGCTCTTTTATCTAGCCGTCCCGCCCGATTATTACAAAACGATTCTCACTCATTTGGCCAGCTCGGGCCTGACTAAACCCTGCAGTCCGCAGGAAGGTTGGACCCGAGTGATTGTCGAAAAACCGTTCGGCAGGGACTTGGCCACGGCCAAAGAACTCGACGAAATGTTAGCGAAACTTTTCCGCGAGGAGCAAATCTACCGGATTGACCATTACTTAGCCAAGGAGATGCTCCAAAATATCCTGACGTTTCGTTTTTCGAATAACTTAATGGAGGAGAGTTGGAACAACCGCTCGATTGAAAAAATCGACATTCGCCTGCTCGAGACTTTGGGAGTTGAAGAACGGGGCCACTTCTACGACGGCGTGGGAGCGCTCCGCGACATGGGTCAAAACCATCTCCTCCAGATGTTAGCCCTCCTCACCATGGAACACCCCAAAAGTTTTGCCGCGGAAACGATCCGAAAACAACGGGCGGAGATTTTAACATCGCTGCGGCAACTCTCGGAACAAGAAATCATTCACCAGTCGGTGCGAGCCCAGTACGATGGCTACCAACAGATTAGTGGGGTCGAGCCGGGCTCGACGACCGAAACTTACTTTTTTCTAACGACTTACCTTGACCATCCGCGTTGGCAGGGCGTGCCGATTACCCTGGAAGCCGGTAAGCGCATGGGTCAGGTGGCTAAAGAAATTATCGTCACCTTTAAGCACCACGAACCCTGCCTCTGCCCGCCGGGCAATCATCTTACCAACAAGGTTCGTTTTACCCTGGAGCCGACCGAGGGGATTACGATCGATTTTTGGGCTAAAAAGCCAGGGCTCACCTACGACATCGAGCCACGGGCCTTTGATTTTGTGCTCTATGCCAATCGCGCCCGACAGCAGTATGTCGAGGAGTATGGAAAACTTCTCTTAGATTGTATTACTGGCGATCAAACTTTATTTGTCTCCACCGGTGAAATTCGCGAAATGTGGCGCGCCATCGACCCGGTGATTGCCACCTGGCAAGCGGGAAAAGTGCCGCTCGCAAGCTATCCACCAGATACACTTGCGGCGCGTGGCGCGGCGCAGGTGATCGAGCAGTCAACTGACCGTATTAGTCGTCTGCATCCACCTCTAGGTATGATTGGTCTGGGAAAAATGGGTGGCAATTTGGTGCGCCAGCTGCTCGAAAAGGGTTGGCCGGTGGTGGGCTACAATCGTAGTCCTTTAGCGACGAAGCTCTTGGCGAGTGAGGGTATGGTACCGGCGATGAGTCTGACAGAACTAGTTGCCAAGTTGCCCAAGCCACGGACGGTTTGGCTGATGGTGCCATCGTATGTAACGCCACACGCTGGACAGACGAACCGGGCGCCGATTGACGACGTTTTAGCGGAACTGATTCCCCTTTTAGAAACGGGTGATACTCTGATAGATGGCGGCAACTCGTTTTATGAAGAAACCATTGCTCGAGCCGAACTCGTCAAAAAGCAGGGCCTCAAACTGATTGATATTGGTGTTTCAGGTGGGCCGAACGGGGCCCGCACCGGGGCCTGCCTGATGATCGGCGGAGACGAGACGACTTTCCGTCAGCTGGAACCGCTCGTCCGCGACCTCTCTGTGCCCGGCGGCTATCAATTTTTTGCCGGCAGTGGAGCTGGCCACTTTGTTAAAATGGTTCACAACGGAATTGAATATGGCATTATGCAAGCGATTGGTGAAGGTTTTGAGATTTTACAAAAGGCCGATTACCGGCTTGACCTCACCAAGGTTGCCGAAATTTATAACCACGGTAGTGTTATCGAGTCACGCCTAGTTGGCTGGCTGGCGCAAGCCTTTCTCCTTCATGGCGAGGATTTGGCAGCGGTGACAAGTACGGTGAAGCATACGGGCGAGGGGGCTTGGACAGTGGCAACAGCGAAAAAACTCAAAGTCATGGCTAAAATTATCGAAGAGGCTCTCGAATTTCGCAAACAATCGGCCCAAAATCCCAGCTTCACCGGCAAAGTCCTCTCCGCCCTGCGTGAACAGTTTGGTGGCCACGCTATTAAGTAGCTAAAATAGTTGATAGTAGCTAAAAAGTATATACGAAAGGAGCATATGTCGAAGACTTCTCCTGTAGATGTCTACCTAGGTCAGGCTGCCAAGCAACTGGCGATACCCGCGGATGAGCTGGCGCAGCTCGAAACGCCCGAACGAGTTATCGAAGTTTCGGTACCGCTTAAACGGGGCGAGAAAACTGAACTGTTTCACGGCTATCGCATTCAGCATTCTAGTCGCCGTGGCCCATATAAGGGTGGGCTCCGCTACCATCCCGACGTGGATATGGCCGAGGCTCGTCTGCTCGCCTCGCTGATGACCTGGAAAAACGCTGTTCTCGATTTGCCGCTCGGTGGTGGGAAGGGCGGGATTGCAGTAGACCCGACAAGCCTAAACAAAGCCGAACTCGAACAATTGACACGGGCCTTTACCCGTCGAATTGCGTCGGTGATCGGCCCCAAGCAAGACATTCCGGCCCCAGACGTCAATACCAACCCCGAAATAATGACCTGGATCCGCGATGAATATGAGAAAGTTGTCGGCCACTTAGCGCCGGGGGTGGTGACCGGTAAACCGCTCGAGGCCGGCGGCTCGGCTGGACGCGAACAGGCCACGGGTGAAGGTGGCGTAACCGTCTTGCTTCAAGTCTTAGAAAAACTTGGTAAAAAACCGCAGGGCCTCAAAGTCGCCGTCCAAGGTTTTGGCAACGTTGGCGCCCACCTGGCGCTCGCGCTGGAACGAGAAGGTTTTTTGGTTATCGCTCTTGGCGATTCCCATGGCGGTATTTACCACCCTGAAGGTCTTCACGTCGAGGAAACATACCAGGCTATTCACTGGCGCAGTGAGGATTTGCAACACACCTGTTATTGCAAGCCTGGAGGGTGTTCGCTTGAGGACTGTAAAACTCTGACTAATGAGGAGCTTTTAGAACTTGAGGTCGATATTCTCGCTCCTTCAGCAATCGACAATCAGCTAACAAAAGAAAACGCCGAGAAGATTAAGGCCCCGATTATTCTGGAAATGGCCAATAATCCCACGACGCCCGAAGCGAATGAGATATTAGAAAAGGCTGGACACCTCTTAATCCCCGACATTTTAGCTAACGCCGGTGGCGTGACGGTGTCGTACTTTGAGTGGCTACAAAACGAAGCGGACGAGCACTGGTCCGAAGAAAAAGTGCTCGCAAAATTGCGCGACAAGATGATTGCCGCCACCGACGAAATCTGGGCGCGGAAAGAAAAAGATCAAGTCAGCTTTCGCTTGGCGGCGTTTTTGGTCGCTCTCGAACGAGTTCGGGCCGCCAAAAACAGCTAAATATTTTTCCAACCTACCCATTTCAACTTGGCAAGTTGGAGTGGGTGAAATAATTTGGACTAATTTGCGAGATTATCAAGATAGCGGGCGGCCTGGAGGGCGGCGGTCACGCCCTGACCAGTGGCGATCGCAATTTGCTTAAAGGGGTGATCGGTGACATCGCCGGCGGCAAAAAGGCCGGGAATATTTGTTTCTTGATAGGCATTCACGTGAATTTCGCCAAACTGATTTTTCTCGGCAATTCCAATATAATCGCTATTCGGAATCATGCCAATATGGACGAATATACCATCAACCTGCAAGCTCTCTTTTTGACCAGTTTCCTTATTCGTATATTCTAAACCCGTAACAAACTGGTCACCGGTGATAGCCGTTGTATCGGCATTGGTAATAACGGTGACGTTGGCAAGCGCTTTAAGCTTATCAATAAGGATCGCTTCGCCTTTCATGGTGGGATTTTTCGTCAGGAGACTGACTGTGGTGCCGGGGAGTCCGGCCAGCATGATGATGCTCTCCAGGGCCGAGTTACCGCCGCCAACAGTGACCACTCGCTTGTTACGGTAAAGCGGGCCGTCGCAGACAGTACAGTAAGAGACGCCTTTATTTTTATATTCTTCTTCACCAGGTACGCCAAGCAGACGCGGATGGACGCCAGTCGCCACAATCACTGCCCGGGCCTGGTAGGTAGCCGGCACTCCGTCTTTGGTTGCGATAATTTTGAACGACGAATCATGTTTATCATGTTCGAGCTTGGTTACTTGCACGCCGGTTTCGATCACTAAATTATTTTGGGCGCGCAGGTGTTTTTCAAAAAGGTCAGCCAGTTCGATACCGGTTGTGTGGACAAAGCCAGGATAGTTCTCGACTTCACCAGACTTGGCAACTTCGCCACCAAGGTCGCCGGAAATAATTCGCACCTTCAAATTGCGCCGGGCGGCGTAAATTGCGGCCGCCGTCCCGGCGGCCGAACCACCAATTATAAGTAATTCGTCCATGACAATCTCCCTATCTAATATCTCTGTGAAAATTGTTGATACTCAATCCTGTTTATAGTGTATCGACGAAAGAAACCATTAGCAAATTATCCGCGACCTAAATAATCCGATCGGATTATTTAGGTCGCAACATCATGCTTTCTCAAATCAAAACAAAATAGAGAAGGAAGGTGATGATGATAATCGCAGTAGCGATGCCCAGGTAAATCAACAACATCTTAGACGATGAATCGCCCACATAGCCAAAGTGCCAGAGTTGATAAAGCGCAAGAAACGAGGCCGTCCCAAAAACAAGCAGAAATAAGATATAGACAGCGATCACAATAGCGGGTGTCATGCGAATAACCTCTGCTCACTATTTTGATCGGCAATCTTGAGGCCGAGGTGGTGGGCCGCCGCCGGTGTCAACACGCGGCCTTTGGGGGTACGCTTCAAGAACCCAATTTGGAGGAGATAGGGCTCGACAACCGTTTCGATCGTATCGCGATCTTCATTGGTGGAAGCGGCGATCGTATCAATGCCCACCGGGCCACCGCCAAAGTGGCTGGCAATCGTGCTGATAATTTTGCGATCGGTACGGTCGAGACCAAGAGCATCAATCTCCAGGCGATCGAGGGCGTGTTTGGCCAGCGGAAGAGTGATAATGCCTGAACCTTCCACTTGAGCATAATCACGAACGCGTTTAAGCAACCGATTGGCAATGCGAGGTGTGCGGCGGGACCGGCGGGCGAGTTCGGTGAGAGCCGGGGCCTCAATGGCGATACCGAGGATTTTCGCCGACCGGCGGATAATCTCTTCCATTTCGCTAACATCATAAAACTCAAGGCTATGGATTACCCCAAAGCGATCGCGCAGCGGCGACGACATGGCCCCGATTCTGGTGGTGGCGCCGACCAGAGTGAATTTTGGTAGATCGAGACGGACCGTACGCGCGGCTGGACCCTTGCCGATGACGAGATCAAGCATGTAATCTTCCATAGCCGGATAGAGAACTTCTTCTATCACCCTTGAAAGCCGATGAATCTCGTCAATAAAGAGGACATCGCCAGCTTCGAGATTAGTTAGAATAGAAGCCAGATCACCGGCTCGCTCAATGGCTGGGCCCGAGGTAACCCGCAAATTTGAGCCCATTTCGTGGGCCACAATAGCAGCCAGCGTCGTTTTGCCAAGCCCCGGCGCGCCATGAATCAAGACGTGTTCAAGGGTCTCGCCGCGACCTTGAGCGGCCATCATCGCGATACGCAAGTTCTCTTTAACGGCCTTTTGACCAATATAATCAGCTAACCGACTTGGTCGAAGGGTTTCTTCAAAAACTACCTCTTCAGGCATTGATTGGGCGGTAATTGTTGGCTGATCGATTATTTGAGCAGGTTTCATCCCCCTTTGCACGGCGAGCTGTGGAGGGATATCACTACTTGCATTTGTTCGTGGTTTCATACTCGCATTCTACAGAAGCAACATCAAAGACACCAGAAGCCTATTTATTAGACCTCTTTCAAAACCCTCTTTCGTAGCGAAACACTTTCT
>JBBTZN010000067.1:0-3764 GCA_038061355.1 Patescibacteria group bacterium
TTTCCACTCGACGAGTGGAATGGGGAGAGTGGGATTTTACAGGTCGTGCGAAAGGGAAAAATGCGGCGAATAATTTGGAGAGCGGTTTTGGCTTGATCGGTGGAGGGGTAGGGTCCGAATTGACGCTTGAGCGGAACCAGAAGTTTTTGGGTGGGTCGCATGACGATGACCGCCGGAAAGATCTCTTTGGTAATACCGATTGTCACAAACGTTTTGTCGTCTTTCAAATCGCGATTATGGGGTGGTTGATGGAGGTGAATTTCGTTGGCTTCAAGAATGAGCGCTTTAATGACCGAATCGGTCTCTTGGATTTTTAGAGTGGCAATATCCGGCACAAATTCTCGAGGGTAGGCCCCGTTTTTCTTTTGCCAATACGAGGAAACGCGGCGCTTCAAATTGACAGCCTTGCCGATATAGAGTAACTTGCCCGTTGCATCGTAATAGTAGTAGATGCCAGATGTTCGAGGCAGCTTAGATAGTTGTTTTGGGGTGAAATTAGTAGTCATAATGGTCAGTACTCCACGACTTACGTGTTTCAGGGCAACCACTCCAAGGAGGTACGGGGGAAACGCGTAAGTCGTGTATTTATATAGGATTTTCTCACTTTTGTCATTGCGAGTGCCTGCCTGCCGGTAGGCAGGTCGGCCGACCTGTCCGCCTCTGGAGGAAGCAATCTTCTAAACCTGTAAAAACAGATCGCCACGGCTAAAGCCTCGCGATGACGATTTAGGGAAAATGCGAAAGTTGCTTATAATTTCAGAAGTGGTTTTAAGAATTGTCCGGTATAGGATTGTGATTCTTGGCTGACTGTTTCGGGCGTGCCTTCGGCGATGACTTTTCCGCCGCCGGCACCACCTTCGGGACCCAAATCAATCAACCAATCGGCCGTTTTAATCACATCGAGATTATGTTCAATCACAATGACGGTGTTGCCATGATCAACTAGTCGGTGAAGAACAATAAGTAATTTACGAATATCGTCAAAATGAAGGCCGGTCGTTGGTTCGTCGAGAATATAGAGGGTTCGACCAGTTGCCCGTCGGGCGAGTTCGGTTGAGAGTTTAACCCGTTGGGCTTCCCCACCGGACAGCGTCGTGGCGGCTTGACCGAGTTGAATGTAACCGAGACCAACATCGGCGAGAGTTTGCAACCGATCGTGCAGAGTGGCCATGGGCGCAAAAAAGATGAGAGCTTCATCGATGGTCATTTTAAGAATATCGGCGATATTCTTTTCTTTATAGCGTATAAGCAGTGTTTCGCGATTGTAACGTTCGCCCTTACAAACTTCACAAGGCAGATAAACGTCTGGCAAAAATTGCATTTCGACTTTATTAAAACCCTCACCGCTACAAGCGTCACACCGACCACCCGAGACATTGAAGCTAAACCGACCCGGACCGTAGCCACGGACCTTGGCGTCTTTAGTCTGGGCAAAAAGTTCACGAATGGGGGTGAAAATACCAGTATAAGTCGCCGGATTAGAGCGAGGAGTTCGACCGATCGGCGCTTGGTCGATGATGATGGTTTTATCGAGGAATTCGACACCCTCGATTCGATTGTGACGGCCAGGGACAAGATTGGCCCGGTTTAATTGACGGGCGAGAGCACGGTAGAGAATATCGGTAACCAGTGTGGATTTGCCTGAACCAGAGACACCGGTGACGGCCGTAAAGGTCTGAAGAGGAAAAGAGATAGTTACATTTTTGAGGTTATGTTCGGTAGCACCAATGACCGTCAGGAGATCCTGACCAACTGGCCGGCGGCGCGTGGCAATAGGAATGACTTCGCGGCCGGTTAAGTAGGCGCCGGTTAACGACCGTGGGGCTTGCTTGATGACTGACAAAGGGCCTTCGGCGACAATTTCACCGCCCAGTCGGCCCGCGCCGGGCCCAATATCAACGATCCAATCAGCGGCCTCGATTGTTTCTTGATCGTGTTCAATAACAACGACGGTATTACCCATGTCGCGGAGGTGGGTTAAGGTGGCAATCAAACGACGATTATCTCGGGCGTGTAGGCCGATAGTCGGTTCGTCTAAAATATAGAGCACGCCAACGAGGGCCGAACCCAATTGTGAGGCTAGGCGAATTCGTTGGGCCTCGCCGCCAGCGAGAGTCATAGCGGCCCGATCAAGGGTTAAGTAGTCAAGGCCAACATCAACCAAAAACTTTAAGCGATTTTCAATTTCTGTTCCCAAACGATCACTGATGAGTTTTTCGCGGGCCGAAAGGTTTATTTTTTGGAAAAAGGCCAAGGTTTCGAGAACGGTCTGATTGGCCAACTCCCCGAGATTTTTCTCACCAACAGTGACGAGCAGGGCTTCGGGGCGTAGCCGCGCTCCCTGACAAGCGGGGCAGGGTAGTTCGGCCATATATCGCTCGATTTCCTCGCGAACGGTTGGTGATTCGGTACGGCGGTAGCGATCTTCAAGGTGCTTCACAAAACCGGCAAAGCGAATAGTCATCTGCTCTTCGTAGCCTGATTTTGATTGCCAGCGGGTGGGGATGCGTTCGGGACCGCCGGGTGGGCCATCGAGCAGGAGATTGAGGGTCGCTTGTGGTAAATCTTTCAAACGGACGTTATCGGGAATTTGATAGTGGTGGCAGAGCTGGCGCAAAAACCAGCCGTAGTAATTATTCGGCCGATAAGTCCAGGGTAACAGTCCACCTTCACTTAAGGTTTTGGTAAGGTCAGGCATGATAAATTGGCGATCAATTTCTCGTTTAACACCCAAACCATCGCAGGTCTGGCAAGCCCCCTGTGGGCTATTAAACGAGAAGAGCCGTGGCTCAAGTTCAGGTAGCGTGCCGCCATCGAGAGGACAGGCCAACTTTTGGTTTAAGGTCTCTTCGGTTTTGTCGGGATAGGCAATCGTGATGAGGCCGTCAGTCAATTTTAAAGAGAGCTCAACAGCTTCAGTTAGCCGCGTGAGGTGATCGAGGTCGCCGGGCAGTTCATCGACGACGATATCAATAGAGTGCTTTTTATAACGGGCCAAGGTGACTGGCTCTTCAGTTTGTTGACGATTACCATCAACTCGGGCCCGCAGATAGCCCCGTTTGGCAAAATCTTTGAGGAGTTCGTCGTACTCCCCTTTTCTCTCGCGGATCACGGGAGCATAGATTGTCACGTCCCCTTTACCACCATAACTTTCAAATTTGAGCAGAACGCGCTCAACCATCTGTTCAGAGCTTAGCGGCTCGATTTCCCGGCCGCAGATCGGGCAGTGTGGTAGGCCAATACGGGCATAGAGAAGGCGGAGATAATCGTGAATTTCGGTGACTGTGCCCACTGTTGAACGGGGGTTGTGGCTGGCCGCTTTTTGATCAATGGCAATCGTGGGTGACAAACCATCGATACTTTCAACATCGGGCCGCTCCATCTGTCCCAAAAACTGACGGGCATAGCTGGAGAGTGATTCTAGGTAACGACGTTGCCCCTCGGCAAAGAGGGTGTCCATCGCTAACGTCGATTTGCCCGAACCAGACAAGCCGGTAAAAACCACGAGTTTATTGCGGGGAATCTCGAGGCTAATATTTTTGAGATTGTGCTCTTTGGCACCCCGAATAATAATACTATCGCTCATTAGAGTCCCATTCTATGACTCGCTGGACTATCTGTCCATCGCGAGAGAGTCGTTGCGCATCATCTGTTTCAATTCATTAATCTCATCACGTAGCAGGGTTGCTTCTTCAAACTTGAGAGCCTTAGCGAACGCTTTCATTTCGCGTTCTTTGGTGCGCATGAGTTCGGGAATCTCGGCC
>JBBTZN010000068.1:0-3934 GCA_038061355.1 Patescibacteria group bacterium
GATCAATCTAACTTATGTAACGGTTATAGGCCGGAGATTAGTTTCAATCTTTTGCGCAAAGGCCAACATGCCTGTAAACGCGCCTCTAACCGTTAAATTGATCGGCACACTCGTAGTGTTAACCAGATCAGATTGCTGTGGTTGAATCGAAGTAAGAGTTAACTGCGCTTCATTGGCCAGAGCTGTCAGTTGCTCTAGAATCTCTGGATATTGCGGTTCAGAGGGAACAGCCAGCTCCAGCTGTTGAATTTGCGTCTCAAATTTATTAAATTGCCCTTCGAGCTGAACTAATTTTATTTTCCGCTCATTCAGCGCCTCAATCTCTAAACTACGCGCCCCAACAGCAACTTGCGCAGCCTGATAATCAGCTACTAGAGGACGCAAACCCAAATAGACGCCGCCAAGGGTCAAAACTATCGCGAGAATCATCGCTAAGGTCGTCCGCTCTTCACCACTCATTAGCCATTCCCTTCTGTCTTGACTATATTTTTTTCTACCTTAGCTGGATCAATTTCAATCTGCACAACAAAATTAACCTTTTGCCCATTAAGTGTTTCAACTAAAGAAGCCGACAGGAGGTCGACGCGCTTCAATACCGCCGCCGTATGAAGTGTTGCTAAGTAATGCGCGAGGAGAACATACGTCTCGCTTGTGCCTTCGAGTTTCATTAAATTTTTTGAATCAACAGAAAGGCTGACTAGTGTCACGCCATTCGTTGAAACACCTTGAAGAGTTTGAAAGAGTCCCGACCAAACGAGAGAATCTTTTGTACCAGTCTTGAGCATCGCCAAAGCTTGAGCCACTTGTTCAGCCTTTTTAGTGATATTCGCTAACTTGCCCGCTTGAATCTCGTTCGACAACGTTGCATACGTTTCATCAAGACGCGTTAATTCGTCTGTTTTTGCTCGAGCCATGAAAAATACCGAAAGCGTCATTACAACCATCGCCAGCACCAAAAAACCGGCCAACAACTCTGTCAGTCTTGAGGGTTGATTAATCGAGCGTAGGTCGATTTCGGGTTTTAGCGGTGCCGGTGGCTTACCAGCCATATCGAGCATGCGTGTCCCCTCCTCCATTTAACTTGAGTGTACTGCGCCAAAAACCTAGCGTCAACCCCTCAACTAAAACTGTTAGAATAGGCAAGCTATGCCAAAAAGCAAACAATTCCCCTGTGTCGCTATCCTCGTCGATATCCGCAGTCTCTATAATGTCGGCAGTATCTTTCGTACTGCTGATGCTTTAGGCATCAGCAAACTCTATCTCGTCGGTACGACCGGTCAGCCTCACCCCAAGGAACCATGGCGATCTGACCACCAGCGGCTGGCTAAGACTGCGCTCGGCGCCGAACAGAGCGTGCCCTGGCAGTACTTTCCAGAGATTACCCCTCTCATAAAGAGACTTCGGCAGGCTAATTTTAGCCTCCTAAGTCTAGAACTCAAGCCAGCGAGCACTTCGATTATCGATTGGCAGCCACCAGCCACACCGCTCGCCTTGCTTCTCGGTAACGAAGTTAAGGGACTTTCGGAAGATATTTTGCAGGCCAGCGATTCGGTGCTCCATATTCCGATGCTCGGTCATAAGGAATCACTAAATGTTAGTGTTGCTTTCGGAATTGCCGCTTTTTGGCTCAAAAACAAACCCCAGTTGATTCTCTAGCCAGTCAATAATGGTTGTGGCCAGCGCCTCCTTTCGTTGCCCCTGCACAATTAAATGGTACGGATCATCCCAAAGGAGAATATCTTTTGTCTGGCTCCCTAATCGCCCTCTATAGACGTTAGCCGCTTCCGCTGGTACAAACGGGTCGCCACGGGGGACCACGAGCAGAGTCGGACTTTGAACTGCTCCAAGCTGACAGGTTTGCATCTCATTCATCTCAAATCGCAGGAGTTCCTCCATAGCGCGGAGAGGAATCCGCTCATAACAGCGTTGCTGATAACCAGGTATCTGTTCGGTCGCCCGCGGCCCTTTTCTGGGTTTAGTCCAAAATTGGCGGAAGGGTTTGTTGATCGCAATTAAGATTTTGAGCTGCCAGCGTTGATACCAGCGCACATAGGGTATCGACAAAGCTACGACGGCTCTAACCGGACGATGGCGCGCCAATTTTAAGGCTAAATTAGCCCCAAATGAATTGCCGAGAACGATCACTTCTTGATGCCTTTTTCGCAGACGATCATAGGTAGCTTCCACTTGACGGTACCAATCTTCCGCCATCGTTGAGAGCAAATCTTCTGGTTTCGTGGCATGCCCCAGGAGAGTTGGTAGGTAAAGCCGAGCCTGTAATCGATCAGCTATCTTTGTACCTAAAAACCGCATTTCTTCGGGATGACCAGAAAATCCATGAATAGCTAGAACTGCCCGCTTAGTCATTTTTTATCTTGGTCCCTGTCTGATGAGTGTACGACTTATGCGTTTCCTCCGTACCTCCTCCGAGGTGAACGGATACCTCCTCGGAGGTGGTTGCCTTAAAACGCGTAAGTCGTGGAGTGGTGGAATGCGAGAGATTGAGTTGGGCTAAAAATTGCTGACGGTAGCGCTCAATATGCAGCCGGACTCGATCGCTAATAGTTTCAGCTGGTCGAGTAATGCGAAGGTAGGTACGAATATAACGCCAAACAGCTTGAACTCCCTCTTTTTTAAGACGACGAGATGAAGTTAAAACATGAATAGTCGGCACAAATAAAATCGGCCCGATCTTGCCCAAACGATGCGCTAAATCAGTATCTTCGCCCACCAAAAGATCAGGGCTAAAACCACGGATCGCCCGAAATGCCTCGGCTCGAACCGCAAAATTCGCCCCAAAAAAATAGGGATTACCTCGATGGAGCCGCTGATTCATGGGAAAAACTAATGAGGCGATATCCGAGGTTACTTTTTGGATAATCGGATCCTTAAAATCATAGAGAATTGGTCCGGCTAAGCCGACGGCCTCTGGGTGCTGGGCAAACATTTTTGCAATCGTCGACAGCCAGTGCGTCGGCACAATTGTATCGGCATCAGTTGTCGCTATAATTGGCGCCCGGGCCGCCAAAAAACCAGCCTGGCGGGCATTCGCCACCCCCAGCTTTTTTTCCTGAACAACGACTGCTCCCAGCCGACGAGCTACACTCGCCGTCGCATCACTGCTGGCATTATCAACCACGATAATTTCGAAATCTGGACACTCCACTTGGACGTGCAAGGCCCGGAGAGTAGCTGGTAAGTTAAGAGCCTCATTATGAGCCGGAATAACAACCGAGAGAGCTGGTGTTTGTTTCATGCCGCCGTCGCAATTCCCCCGCTTAAAAACCAACGAACGAGTAAATACATAGCCAGTTCATTATCTAATTTTTTTACCTAAGCAACAACCCACCCGGCAGAACTCATTCTGGCAACCAACCACCATTGTCCTCAAGACAATTTCCAGCTATACTAATCAAATCCCGCCCAGGGAGTATTTTTTATGAGTCAAAAAATTCGCAATGTCGCTATTATCGCCCACGTTGACCACGGCAAGACAACCCTTGTCGATGGTCTTTTAAAGCAATCCCACACCTTCCGCGACAACGAAGCCGCCATGAGCCAAAATCTCATTATGGATTCAAATGATCAAGAACGCGAACGTGGGATCACAATTTTAGCCAAGAACACCGCTATTGTTTGGCGTGATTTTAAAATCAACATCATCGACACGCCCGGCCACGCCGATTTTGGCGGCGAAGTCGAACGAACCCTCAATATGGCCGATGGCGCGATCTTGGTGATTGACGCTCAAGAAGGCCCCATGCCCCAAACGAAATATGTTCTCAAAAAGGCACTCGAAATCGGCCTAAAACCGATTGTAGTCATTAACAAAATCGATAAACGTGATGCCCGGGTCAGCGAAGTAATTCATAAAACGTCTGACCTCTTTTTAGACCTAGCTACCCACGACCACCAACTCGAATTCCCCATCTAC
>JBBTZN010000068.1:3944-5767 GCA_038061355.1 Patescibacteria group bacterium
GAAGGTAAAGCCTGGGTCGAACTCCCTAGCGACATAACTGCCCCGGCTGACCTAACGCCAATTTTTGAGGCCATTATCGAACATGTGCCAGCGCCAACCATCAGAACCGATGGTGGTTTTCAGATGCTCGTCACAACTCTCGATTGGGATAGTTTTCAGGGCAAATATGCGATTGGCCGTGTTCGTCGTGGTTCTGCAAAACCCGGCTTGGCCGTCACGCTTCTTAAAAAAGATGGTACGTCAGAAATAGGTCGCATTGAAAAAGTTTACACCAGCCAGGGCCTCAAACGCCTTGAAGCCAGTGAAGCGAAGGCCGGTGACATTGTCGCTCTCACGGGTATTAAAAACGCCAGTATCGGCGATACGCTCGCCGACTCCGCGCAGCCGGAGGCCTTGCCAACGATTGAGATTGAAGAACCCACCCTCAAGATGACGATCGGCGCTAATACTTCACCCTTTGCCGGCCGCGAGGGCAAATTTGTCACCAGCCGTCAAATCCTGGAGCGCATCTTGAAAGAATTAGAGACCAATGTCTCGATGCGCATGGAGCAATCCCCTTCTGGCGAATTTATCATCTCGGGCCGCGGCGAACTCCACCTCTCCGTCTTTATCGAAACTCTGCGTCGCGAAGACTTTGAACTCCAAGTTGGTAAACCTCAAGTTATTACCAAAGAGATCGATAGTGTCAGTCTGGAGCCGCTCGAAGAACTGACCGTCGATGTCGCCGCCGACTCTGCCAATTCGGTCACTGCCGAAATCAGCCGCCGCCGCGGTGTTCTCCATGCTCAAAGTGAACAAAGCGATGGCTCCATCCGTTTAATTTACCACATTACGACGCGCGGTTTATTAGGCCTGCGCAATCAACTGTTAACCATTTCGCGCGGCACCGCCGTTATGAACTCTCTCTTTTTACGTTTTGAGCCAGTTGGCGCAGCGATCCCCAAGCTACGAAACGGTGTCTTAATTTCGTCTGATACGGGTAAAGCCGTCACCTATGGCTTAAATATCGCCCAGGGTCGGGGCACCACCTTTATTCCGCCCCAAACCGAAGTGTACGAAGGTATGATTGTTGGTTTGAACGGCCGCGATAATGATTTGGAAATTAATGTCACCAAAGAGAAGAAACAAACCAACGTCCGTTCTTCAAACTCCGATATGGCCATTCAACTTACTCCCTTTACCGATTTAAGCCTTGAGCAGTGTCTCGATTTTTTGGAAGACGACGAGCTTCTTGAAGTTACCCCCAAGAATCTCCGTTTACGGAAAAAATTATTAGATCAGAATGCGCGAGCCCGCCAGCGCAAAGGTTAAGCAAGATTGAGCCCTCTGGCGAAATCCGCCTGAGGCGGAAATTATTAGATCAAAACGCTCGTGCCCGGGCGAAAAAAAATTAATGTCACCAAAGCAACAACCATCAAAAAACCCAGGTAACTAAATCTGGATTTTTTGATGGCGGGAGGTAAAGGACATCTCACAACTCGGAAACCCACGGTTTTCCGACGCTATAGAAGCGCTGAAGCTTTCTAAGACTGCCTTCCTCCAGCGGGAAAACAGGGTGTTTTCCCGACCCCTTTCCCGTTCGAATCCTTATCTATCCCAAAATAGAAGAATAGTAACCCACAGGGGGTTACTATTCTTCTGGCGGGAGGTAAAGGACTCGAACCTTTCGAGGCTGGTTTTGGAGACCGGCCCGCGCCCCGCGCACCTCCCCTATTTTTAGCTATTTTGCGTTAGGTGAGTAACTTTTTCAAGACGATCAAGCCGCTTTTCATGATTTGTTAATCTTCGATCGGCATGATCCATAATCACGTGCTGATTATCAA
>JBBTZN010000069.1:0-1286 GCA_038061355.1 Patescibacteria group bacterium
CGACCAGATGCGTTCTTTGCAATCCAAAATCGCCACGGGGTGGATATCCATACCTTTGCCGGGTGACGATCAGCTTAAATCGAGGATACAGAGCCTGGAGGAAAATCTGAAAAACTCCACGATCCACGCGCCGGTCGCCGGAATTGTGGAGCCTTTTTATTTTTTGGAAGCCGGAAGAATTGTGATGGAAGGCCGACCCATTTTAAGGATATATCAGTCGGATTCCACGGTCGTTGAGGCGGCCATACCGGAAATTGGATTTAAAGCCTATGAGACAGGCTCTCCCATTTCGATCAAAGATATTTTTGGCAGACAATACTCGGGCAAGGTCGTTTTTCGTGGAGATGCGCTTATTCGTCCCTCAAAAGATTATGCACCTTATATCCATTGCCTTGTATCCTTCACGGATTCTTCCGCTCTTCCGATCGGCTCCGAGGTTTCCGTGGAGGCCGTGTATTACAAAGGTTCAATGCTCGGCATGATATGGGCCGAGAAGCCCGAAGGGGCGATTTTTAGATTTGGACAGTAGACCGTGATCCCGGATTTTCTTAAATCAACCAGCGCCGAGGCGGTCATCCAATTCTCGGAAAATGACTATCTCGTCGTAACCATTGCCGCCGCAAGAACAAGAGAAACGCATACGGACGACGGACGAAATTTTGCCGTTGATTATACGAATCGAAGCGACCTCCTGGAGCGACTCACCTCGCGGAAACAAAAAAACGGCCCGTTTTTCCGCAAAATCGCCCAAGGAAAAGCGTTGTCCGGAATGGCCGAAATGTTCATCTCGATGGCCGTGCAGGCATGGGAGAAGGGACCCCAGCCGCTGACGCCGATGGAGGCGGCCGGCTTGTGGGAGGATGTACATTCAAAACAGGAGGCGGCGCTTCGCGCGGGAGGCAGCGCCGACGCAACCATTCTTCTCGACGTCGCCCTCTGGTCGGCCATAGACGCCGCCTTTGCGCTGGCCTGCCGCTGGGCGCCTCCTCCGGGCCAACGGATTTCTCGATTGTCAGACATCGATCTACAGTTGTTTGTGACAGCCCGTGATGTCGTTCAGGTCAATTCCACCGCCGACAAATCGGAAGGGTTGAATCGCTTTATAGAGATTTTAAAAGACCTGTTTCCGCCGCCGGGCTCATTTACGAGGAGGTGGGAGCCGCAGGAACGGAGCGGGCCGTTTACCGTTTTCTGGCATCCAATCAGATTTTTCGCCGATTTTTTTCGTCAGGAGAAATCCCGGCTGTGGCCCCTGTTTGGAATGTTGAGATTATTGAAACCCTACT
>JBBTZN010000070.1:0-1025 GCA_038061355.1 Patescibacteria group bacterium
CGGTGGCCCAGGCCTGGCGGGTGGGCGAAATGGTGATGACGTTGGTGCCGGTGTTTACCGCCACAACCACTACCGATTCGACCTTGGTAGTGTTGGTGAGAATTTGGCCAACTTTAATGGTGCTTTCGTTGGTGTCGGTAACATAAGTGAGCGATTCACCAGCCGACGCGGGCGCGCTACTCATTGTAGAGCTCCAAAGCGCCGCGGTTGTCCAACTCTCGGTAAAGCTGTTCGTGGCTGCCGAACCCGCGCCATCGTAAAGTTTGAGTACGAAACTGTAGACACCATCAGTCACGTTAGTGCCATTGCTATTTACTACCTTGCCTTGGAGCGGGATTGACTGGTTGATTCCGGCGGTCGCCTGGGCCTGGCGGACGGTGAACGAAAACACAAAAACAGCGAGCAGGATGCTTGCAATAATCAAAAACGACCTATTTATTATCCTCACTTTTTCGAGCATGCGCCCCTCTCGCTTATGGATAAAGATAGGTTTTTATTTTGATTTTTGTTGACTTGTCCCCAGTATACCTATACTTAACCAAGACGCAAGGTGGTGAGATATTTTTTAGTTTCTTTGGCTAAGAAATCTTTGATCTCTTCGAAACTCGGCGGGGTGGTAATTTTGTAGGCCAATGGCTCTGGCTCGATATCTTCAAAAAAAACTAGGCCCTTTAACACGGTCAATACGTCAAGTTCCGCATATTTCTTTTTCACTGTTTCTAATAGATCAGCCAGAGGAAGACGTTGCAGAATAAAATAAAGGTCAGCATAATCTTTCAGGGTGGCTCGCCCCATGAGCGCACTTAATTTCATACAACCGATATCCGCGATTGAAGCTAGCCGCAAATTATCAGTCTCGACTAGATTCTCAATTAACAGATACGGATAAGCCAAAAAACTGATTTTAAGACTGCCCGAAACGACCGTTAAGGTATCCTCTTCTTGTTGAGTGATTGAGAGCTCGGTCTTAAGGTGTTGCTTGAGACGCGGGATTAACTTTTCGGGCACGAATGATTTTTCACAAA
>JBBTZN010000070.1:1035-5091 GCA_038061355.1 Patescibacteria group bacterium
CACAAAAAAAGTCAAAATCAATGCTATCGCGATGGCCAATTTGTAAAGCCAGCGCCGTACCGCCCGCCAAATAAAAATCAGCCTTAAAAAACTTCAAACTTGGCAAGACTTTTTGCTGCTCGGGTGAAAGAATATCGTAAAACATTACTATCCCACTTAAGTCAGTGAACGGGGATGGGGAGCGATACCCAGCACAAGCTTCCACAGCGCCAGCGATCGCTTATTCCATTGACCGGTCGGTATTTGCGAGGCAGTTAGAATAATCACTGGCTTTGCGTATTGTGAACAAAGCCAATCGTAGGCTGATTTTGTGCCATAATTCAAAATCTGGCCGATAATAATTTTTTTGTGCTTCTGGATATCGAGTTGACTAAAATCGTATGACCAAAAAAATGGTTTTAAAAATGTCGGCAACATAAATTTAGGCTACTACTTTTTCCGATTATTGGCAACGATAAAAAGAATTGGGGACAGAATTGGGGACGGTTCTCAAATAACCTGGAAAAGAAGAAAAAAAACAATGATTAGACTTCTTTCAAAATTCTCATCCGTAGCGAAACGTTTAAAATCGAGGAGAATATATTTGTAACAATCTGCTATGCTTAGTTCATGCCACGACAAGCCCGACTTCTCCTAGGACATAGTTATTATCATGTGATGACAAGAGGTAATAACAAGCACATCGTTTTTCATGATGCCGCTGATTATCACCACTATCTTGAACTACTTGGGCGTTTTAAGGCCGAACATCCCTTTGAGCTCTATCATTATTGTTTAATGCCTAATCATGTCCACATGCTGATCCAAACAGATATAGCATCGGG
The DNA here is from genome assembly GCA_038061355.1 of Patescibacteria group bacterium. Taxonomy (GTDB): domain Bacteria; phylum Patescibacteriota; class UBA1384; order JBBTZN01; family JBBTZN01; genus JBBTZN01. The sequence continues at coordinate 1,860 of JBBTZN010000070.1, forward strand.
CTTTGCCACGTTTATGAAAAAACTTAATCTTTCGTATGCCCAGGCTTATGCCAAACGCTATGGCTGGGTTGGACATTTTTGGCAGGATCGTTACAAAAGCCAGCCTGTTGGCAAGGATAGTTACTTCATCCAATGCGGTAAATACATTGAATTGAACCCAGTTCGTAGCGGCCTAACTCGAAATCCAGCTGACTATCCCTATTCGAGTTATCGGGCTTATACACTCGGAGAACCGAACCTTTTACTGACACCAGATTTATTTTATCAAGGACTTGGAGAATCACCTACGCAACGAGCCCAAAATTATCAGGATCTTGTTATTAGTGATCAAATTGCATCAAGCTATCAAAAACCAACTTGGGGAGCACTTTATCAACGAAAGATTGAACAGCAAAAGAGACGTTATCATCTGCGAATTCGCCAGAAGAAAGATTATTCCGAGTAGCACTAATCCCTAATCCAGCACGATAGACGACAGATAAATAATGATTTTTCTTCTTTTCCAGGGTATTTGAGAACCGTCCCCTAATCCTCTAATCCTTGCGATGGCTCGGCACGGGCCGAGAGGATGAGATGGCTAACTTGGCTTTAGAATAAGCCGTGAGCCATGATCGTCCAGGTATCGGTGTAGTCGTCAGCCGCAGGGGTGACAGCTGAAACGGCCGCTCGAGCGTAGAAGGTCAGAGTGTCACCATCGGTCGTACCATTCGAGGAAGCCACCCGTTCGTAGGTGCTGGATGGGGTGCCGCCTGAGCTCGTATCTGTCCCATTATATTCGGGATCGATCGTGATGTCGCCATTGCCAGTCCCTGAGTTGGTTCCATCGACATCAATGACATAACCTTCCGTACCGGCTACAAGGGTATCGGGAATATTGTTAACGGTGCCCGTGCGCTCGATAGTAGATTCTGCGAGACCAGCTCCACCATTCTTAGCCGATGCCAAACCTGTCGCATTCGTCGCTTTAAGAAGAACTTCGTAACCACTGGTAGCGTTGGTTGCAATGCCCAAAGTATCACTTGACCCGTTTGAGGAGACGACGTTGGTAGGGTTTAAGTCTCCAGAGAAGGTAACATCCATGTCGCCAGCGGTCAGGGTGAAGATTGAGTCAACGGCCGCGGTGACAGAGAATTGATCATTGGAAATGATAGCGACTTCAGTCGTACCAGAATCGATGTTCACACTGGAGCTATTATAAGTATTGATGATAATTTCAAATTGGCCGACGCTAGTGGGAGTGGTGATGCCGCCGACGATATTGAAGGCGTAGAGAGTGCCTGCCGTCAGCGCGCCAGCAAACGGTAAGGTGACTGCACCGCCAGTGTTAGCCGTGCCATCCCCGGTTGTAGTCGAAGCCGTGCCAATTGAACTTAGAGCCGTTACGTTAGTCTCGCCAATGGTAGATGGAAGTGTTGGGCCGGCGGTGTAACCCAGTGTGCCGCTAGATGTTAATGATTGGGCATAAATATCCGTGCCATTGTTATCCCAACCTAGAATCAGGTTGCCATTGCTACCAAGAACCGTCGTTGTTCTAGCATCAGCGCCAGTTTTACTTGTAACTGTAATTCCGTTCGAATTCCATTGGAGAGAACCGGAAGAATTAATACGTTGGGCAAGAACATTATCATGTTGGGAGGCGTCAACGTATTGAAGATATGTGATATAAGCACCACTCACGCCATCAGCCAAAAGTGTTGAGGTCGCAGCTGTTTCAAGATTTTGATTATTTGCGATAGTGATGCCTCCGCTTGTCCACTGGGTTGAACCAGATGAATTAATTTTCTGAGCCAAGACCTTTGGAGAGCTCGCGTTAATCCAGCCAAAAATTGCACCGCCGGAACCGTCAGAGACTACTAACGGGCTACGAAAAGTGAGGCCACCGGAGGCAATCGTGACAGGACTTGTACCACCGCCCCACTGGAGCGCGCCAGAACCATTAACGCGTTGAGCCGAAACATCATTGCCCGCTTCTGAAGACTCCGTCCAGCCATAAATTGCACCGTTTGAGCCGTCAGAAATAATCCCGATTGGAGGCGGCCAAAGTCCGTAATCATAAACCCCCCAAGTAGTCGTTGCTGTTATTCGTACACCGTTAGCTGTCCATTGAACTGAACCGGATGAGTTAATTCGCTGGGCGAAGATATTCCAAGTTGTGATCCCAGGCCTAATATCCAACCAAGCGATAATCGCCCCACTGGCGCCATCGGTGACTAAAACTGGGGCATATTGGCCATTAGAGGCGTTAACAATCACGACACCGTTTGCAGTCCAGAGCGCCGCGCCGCTACTATCGATGCGTTGAGCGTAGATGTCACGATTTGATGTGCCGTTTCGGACATCAGTCCAAGTGATAAAGGCGCCGCCTGATCCATCAGTAAGAACATTCATATCAAATTGATTAGCGGATGATCTCAAACCGCCGGTTGTTGTCAGTCTAACCCCGTTAGCCGCCCATTGAACCGAGCCAGAAGAATTGATCCATTGGGCATAGAGATCGCCGTTCGTCGCGTGATTACGAAAGTCAGTCCATACAATAATTGCCCCGCCAGCTCCATCGGTGGCAATCGCCGGCAGTATTTGACTACTGGAATTAGTTACGATCGCGACACCGTTGGCTGTCCATTGGACATCGCCGTTACTATTAACGCGTTGCGCATAGATATCGTTGTTGCCGTTACGCGTATCCTTCCAGACAAAAATTACTCCGCCAGAACCATCAGAAATACTAATTGGTGAAGTTTGATCTCCAGAGGCGTTACTAATCGTTGTATTTGTTGAACTACTGGTACTCCAACTATTCGTACCAGCTGATGTAGGAATATTGCTTGCTGTGGCGTTGACTGCAAAACTACCGGTTTGAGCTGGGAAGGTTAGTTTTACAGAGTTATTGCCAGCGGCAATCGAATTTGTGGGGGTAAAATAAGCTGTAATCGCTTGCGAACTTGATGCTGTATATGAACCAGAAACCGAAATGCGGTCAAGCATGATGCCCACGCCAGCCAATGGATCGGCGGCTTTCACAACTGGTAATATGGGTAACACTAAATTAAGCGCAATAAATACACTTAAAACAATTCGCCAAAATTTAATATTCATTTTTCGTTCCTTTTTTATTTTTATTTTAAGACCTTGATTTGAATCAAGTATATCCAGCAAATTAACTATATCAAGTATAGGACTGTGGATATCCTATGTTGATCAATAGACCTCTTTCATAACCTCTTCTGATCTG
>JBBTZN010000071.1:0-9812 GCA_038061355.1 Patescibacteria group bacterium
CTTCGCACAGCTCAGGATCGTCACTCCTGGAGTGTTCCCAATTTGCGTAAGTCCTGTGAACAATTTGGGAATCAATTACTGCATCGGTGAAGAGGTGGGTTGAGCCGGAGCCGACAGAGCCGCTGAAATCGCATCTTCGAGAGTTTGCTTATCGAAACTGTCTGCTTTGACCCCGTTAACAAAAATCGTCGGCGTGCTTTGCAGGCCAAGGGTTTGGCTATCACCAAGACCGAGGCGGATGCGGTCGATAAATTCACTTTTCGTGAAGTCTTTCTGAAACTGGTCGCGATCAAGCCCAAGGGAAACGGCGTAGTCGGCAAAAGTAGTCTGGGCATCAGTCACCTTTTCCCACTCTTTCTGATTAGCATAGAGCAGGTCGTGCATTTCCCAAAATTGGCCTTGGGCCCCGGCCGCCTCGGCGGCTTGGGCCGAGCTAAAGGCATTGGCGTGAATCGACGTTAATGGCAAGTGGCGGTAGACCAAGCGCACCTGGTCGGGGTGATCGATAATTAATTGATTCAAAATCGGCGTCGCCAAGGCACAGGCCGGGCACTGAAAATCGGCAAATTCCACAACCGTCACGGGCGCCTCGGCCAAACCCAGCGTCTGCGCATCAGGCCGCACAAGTTCACCCGTCTCAACTTTAATCGGCTCTTGATTAACGGTATTTGATTGCGATTGGCCGCCTAGTCCAATAATTAACCCAATAATCACAATCGAGAGAACAAGAATTCCCCCAATCATTTTGCCGTCAGAGCTCATGCGCGGTCCTTTCTTTGCGATTTGATAATCAAAATCATGGCACACGTAATTCCAGCAAAGGCCAACAGAGAAAGCAAGGGGATACCAACAAAGCCAAACCACTCGATTTGGCGAACCGTGCACGAGACACCAGCGGTGCAGGGGCCGACTTTTTCGGGAATTAGGCCGTAATAGAGCAGATTATGGAACAGAGCGATTAGCAGTCCCAAACTGGAGAGTGGCAAAATGTAGCGGGCGATGTTTTTATCACGCAGCATCAGCCCGACCGGTATCAAAATTACCAAAGGGTACAAAAAAATCCGCTGATACCAACACAAGACACAGGGCGCTAAATGACGGATCTCACTAAAATAGAGGCTGCCGAAGGTGCCGGCCAAACTCACAAACCAGGTGAAATAGAGGAGATTCTTCTCTTTAAGCAGGGTACTAAATTTCATGCGCCCTCTTTCTTTAGCCATTATGTTTATATCCTACGGAAAAAAATTATCTTTTTGAATGGGTCCACGAATCAAATAGAAAAACAGTTGCCCCGCGGTCGCCTAGACGACCGCGGGGCATGGGTAGACTTTTTCTTACGTCTTATTTTTTCGAGCTTTCGCCCAGGTCCTTTTCGGCGCGCGTGACGGCCGCTTCGAATGCGGCCAGAACCCGAAAGATGTGCTCATATTCGACAATCAACGGCGGTTCGAAGCGTATCACCTTGGGCTGATTTAAGGTGTAGACAAGAATAATGTGCTGGCGGGCCATCTCGGGCAGAATTACGCCGCCATAACGGGCGTGGGTCAACTCTACCCCAATAAGCAGTCCCCGACCGCGGACTTCGGCAAGGCTGATCGGATGCCGCTGACGAATCTTATCGAGACCATTCTTAAGCAGAAAACCCATCTGCCGTGATCTCTGTGCCAAACGCTCATCTTTCAACACATCCAGGGCCGCCAAAGACACGGCGCAGGCGAGGGGATTGCCGCCGAAGGTTGAAGTATGAATGAGCGGCCTCGACCTGAAAGCCTGCCAAACGGCTGGTGTGCCAACAAAAGCCCCAATCGGCATAACGCCACCACCGAGGGCTTTGGCCAAGCAGACGATGTCGGGCACGATCCCTTCATGTTCAAAACCAAAGGTGTAGCCGGTGCGCCCCAGGCCGGTCTGAACTTCATCGAGAATCAGGAGCGCACCACAAGCCTTGGAGATTTCCCGAACGGCGCGCAAATAGCCATCGGGCGGGACCATGATGCCGCCCTCACCCTGAATCGATTCCAGAATGACGGCGGCGGTTTCCTCGTTGACCGCTGCCCGAAGCGCTTCGATATCACCGTAGGGCACAAAGGTAACGCCCGGCAGGAGGGGTTCGTAAGGTATGCGAAAAAGCGGCCGGCCGGTGACCGACAGGGCCCCCAAAGTCTTGCCGTGGAACGAGTTTTCGGCCGCCACAATCCCCGAGCGGCCCGTGGCCAAACGGGCCAGCTTCAGAGCACCTTCGACCGCTTCAGTTCCGCTGTTGCAGAAGAAGCTATACTGCAAATCGCCTGGTAGAAGCTTGGCTAGGCGCTCGGCCAGCTCGGCTTGAACGGGATTGTAGAAAACGCGGGCGCTCATCGACATGAGATCGAGCTGGGCGTGGGCCGCGGCAATGATACGCGGGTGGCGGTGGCCCATCGACATAACCCCGTAACCACTGCAAAAATCCAGCCACTCTTCTCCCCTGTGATCGGTCACGAACATACCCTGGGCCGAGACCTCCTCGACGCCGTAACCGGCAAAATTGATGATCCGGCTCATGGTCGGCATCAAATACAGGCCATACCGCTCCTGGGTAACTGAAATCTTGTCGAAGTTATCCAATTTCGCGACCTCCTTGTAAAGTTACCTGAACCAATCGGTTCAAAATCTTTCCCGCGAGGAGTCTAACAGATTAGGGGTTTATTTCAAGATTGTCTTAGTTAGCACTGCTCGAGAACCTCCGAACCGAATTTGTCGAAAACCTGTAAATCCCAACTCGCCCCACGTGATCCGGCCAGCGGCCGAGGGGTTGATGATCTCCAACTGATCTTTTTCAGCTTCTCGCTTTGGGCCAAACACAGTCCCAATATATTTTATGGTCGGAGCGTACCGGCAAACACTTGCCAGGCCAGCAATGATTTGGCCACCAAACTCAAGACAATATAGGCCCGCTCGCCATACAAGTAGTCTTTCCAGGGCCCAATTTTCTTGTATTGCAAAATCATATTGCCCGCGAACGAGCTGAAGAAGACGAAAATCGAGACGTAAATCCAATACACAAAGGTTGGAATGTTGCCGCTGCCGTACTGATTGGCAGCCCAGAAATACAGCCCGACCACTATCCAGGGCAGGGAGCCGGCCAACACACCAATGTTGTAACTAAGCCAATTGGTGTGTTTGGTTGTCTGGTTATGCACTTCCATCACCAGACCCATTAGATTCATAACTCCTGTCAGGCCAAAAATCATTATTAAACTACCAAGATCGTAGATCCCCACAAGCAGCGCAATCGCCACCATCATGGTCGACGCCGACAGGGCATATTCGATCCAACGAGCCTTGTTGAGACCTTCCTCAAGGTTAGCCACATATGTGGGGTAATAGACGGTCGCAATCACTAGATGAGCCAGCGCCGACAAAAAGAAGAAGGCGACAATCAGCCAGGCCAGCGGGAGATTAAAAATAGTCTGTGTCGCGGGGATTAGTGATTGAGTTTGAAAATCAAAGTTGAGGAAACCGACCGTGACAGGCACGCCAAAGTCGGTACTTAGAAGCAGTACAGCTACCCCCTGTATGGCATGGAGACAGGCCATCACCAGATTAAACCTGCGTAGATTACTAAGCTTGGTTTCGTTGTCCAAATTTCCCTCCTTTGCAGAACTATTATGTAGCACTATTGTGTCACACTTCGTTGTTACTGTCATCGGTCAAAGAGCGAAAGAAAGAGAATAAGGAGGAGGGGACGGTTCTCTTTTGACCAGAATATTTGGCAAATAATCATTTTACTTTGATTCAGTATTATCTGCCTAAGAAAATAATCATGAATATTAAGCCTTTTTCAAAAAATGCTAAATTGAATCTGTAAAAGAGAACCGTCCCCATAACTACAGGCCAATCATTTACGTGAATCCGATGATTTTACGAAAATCAAAGCATTGCTCAAAACGATCGGCTCGAACCACGTTGTCCGCAATCGGCGACTGGAAATTTCGTGGGCCGGTACCTATTCCACTGTGGCCGCGCAGCGCGCGGCATCGCCCAACGGCTTGCAATTTACAAACTGGCTCCGGGACAGGGATTCGAACCCCAATTCACGGCTTCAAAGGCCGGTGTCCTACCATTAGACGATCCCGGATTATTATATTGTGGCAAAAATTTGTTTTAACCGTTTTCTGCCAGATGAAGACTTGAAATACTTTTCTCTTTTCAAAGCTTCAGCCTTTTCAGAAAAAGATTCTGTATAGATAATTTTCCATGGAATGTGGCGTTTTGTAAAATAATTTTTAGCACTATTATGTTCTGAAAGCCGCCGCTCTAAATCATCAGTGCAGCCCACATATGATTTCCTTTTTATCAGGCTCGATAATATGTAGATGTAATACATACAATTAGATATATAGCGACTTACGCACTTTCTCTTTCACTTCGGAAGTCCTGCCTGCCGGTAGGCAGGGAACTTCGGAATAAACACTTGCGAAGTGAGGAAAATGCGTAAGTCCTAATATAGATAGACGACCCGCCTCGACTCGCGTTTACTCGTCGACCCGTCTAGACTCGACGAGGCTGACGCGAGGCGGGTCCCGGAATAACTTCGTTTAGGATACCTGACTATCCTTGTTTTTTCAACCGATTTTTGCTAATATTTATTTCTGGAACAGACTAAGACGATCGCCCCTCACCCTTCAACCAAAAATCTGCGTTATGCATTACTTATATTTGTTAAAGAGTACGGTCGACCATAGTCATTACATTGGCACGACCGATGATCTCAAACGCAGATTTGCCCAACATAATGCCGGGTTTAGCAAGGCAACAAAGTCAAAACGTCCCCGGGAGTTATGCTATTACGAGGCCTATCGCTTAAAACCCGATGCGCTTAGACGAGAAAAACAACTCAAGCGTTTTGCAAAAAGTTACTCGATGCTGATTCGTCGAATTAAAGAAAGCATCGATGGTTGAAGGGTGAGGGGAGGAAAGTCCAGGCACCTTTACGCAGGGTACCCGGCGTAAGCCGGTCGGGCGTGAGCCCAGGGAGAGTGGCACAGAGACTATACTGCCTACCCGGTGCATGGCACCGGGAAATCCGAAGTCCGAATATCGAAATCCGAAATAGTTTGAAATTTTTATATTTTGAATTTGTTTCGTGTTTCGGATTTGGTGCTTATGATTTTCCGTTGCTGTGCATCGGTGGCGATGGTGAAAAGAGTGGGTGTAAGAGACCCCAACGGCGTATCGGAAGGTACGGCGGTGCAAAACCCTCCTGGTGCAAGGGGCGTGGGCTCGTTATTCGGATTATTTAATTAACACCAGACGCGTAACTGGCGAATAACTGGTCGTCCCGCGAAGATTGATGATCGTCGCGTTGGGTTAGGCGGTAGCCAAAACCAACGACAGAACCTGGCTTATTGGTCTGTTCAATACAAAAATGCCACCGCGAGGTGGTGTTTTTGTATTACTAGGACTTACGCACTTTTGGGAAAACCCCAGGGGTTTCCGGGCGTCTTAACCCCTGGGGTTAAGGAGAAAGTGCGTAAGTCCTAGTTTAGTTAAAATAATTGGCTTTTGGCCACGACTGACACGTTTCAGGAAACCACCTTCGAGGAGTCCCGCCACAGGTCGAAGATGCGCCTAGGCGTGCGGGAGCGTTCACCTCACAGGAGGTTCGGGGGAAACGCGTCGTCGTGTTGGGTTAAACAAAAGGAAAAGCGCCGCGCGATAGGTTCGCAGCGGCGCCTTGGTGGCCGAATGGCCGTGGTGGGGTTAGATCCTGACCTTGAATGTCTTCCAGGCCCCGATCGGGGACCCATCCTTCCTGCGCAGCGGCAGACCGGTCTTCTTGGAAACTTTTTCCTCCCAGATGAAGATTTTCATTTTCTTCTCCCCCTTCTTTCTTTTTGCTAGGCAGCCTGCGCCAGGCGCGTCATCAGGTACGGCAGGTAGTGCACCAGAACCGGCTTAAGCCGGTCGGCCACCAACAAGGTGGCCACGGCCTGACCGATGCCGATGAGGCGAATGCCCTTGGCCTCATCGACGGGGTCGATCGAAGCCACGAACTTGAACTCCCAGAGACAGGTCTCGGCGTCGACAGGCGTGAGGCCGGGGATGTAGCTGGCCAGGATACGGGCGCTGGCCCGCAGATCGTCGATGGTGTCCAGGCTGAACGGAATGTCCAACCCGGACTGTGCCTTGAGCTCGTCGTTGGTCGGCCTCGACTGCTGGAGTGAGGCCATGGATCGTTGGACTAGGGCGACAGACATGTGTTATCCCCTCCTCTTTCTTTTGGAATTGAGTTCGATATGAAAGCGGCTTAGTCTGATGGCGATCGTTAAAATCGCCGCCAAGCTAGGCCGCTCTCGAAAATTATTAATTCATCAAAAAACTTTGGCCCCCTCTGCCAATCGCTTCTTAATTATGCCCTCGTTCCAAATTATTTTTGTTTTTATTTTTCGTACGCTTTAGAACAAGATATTTGTATTATTTCGCGATCTCACTGTTGTGTCAAGTTAGTTATCCACAGACCATTAACTTATAGATCTCATATTTGTCATTGTGAGTCGCAGCGTAGTCACCGCCGTAGCGGGATACCGCCAGAGGTGGTGACAATCTCAAAACCAGATAATCAGATCGCCACGTCCGCCTAGGCGGCCTCCCTCCAGAGGCGGGCAGGCGCGATGACGACGTAGGGAGAATGAGAAAGCCCTTTATTTTAATTTGAGGCTTGTTTCGGATTTTCCCGCCTCAGCGGGACCTCGCCCTGGCGGTGGCGGATTTCGGATTTCGGATTTTGATTAAGTACCGTTTGGAGGTACTTGCCCGTCACCGACCGAACCGCCTTAGCTACCTGTTCCGGCGTGCCTTGCGCCACCAGCTCGCCGCCGCCCGAGCCGCCATCAGGGCCTAAATCAATCACCCAATCGGCCGATTTAATCACATCTGTATTATGTTCAATCACTAAAACAGTGTTGCCTTTTTCTACAAGGGCCTGTAAAACTCCAAGGAGTTTACGAATATCTTCAAAATGGAGGCCGGTCGTGGGCTCATCAAGAATGTAGAGGGTCCGGCCCGTTGAAGCCCGAGCCAGTTCCGTGGCCAACTTAACTCGTTGAGCCTCCCCGCCGGAAAGGGTGGTGGCCGGTTGGCCGAGCGTTAAGTAACCCAAGCCCACGGCATCGAGAACCGTTAGTTTGTTTGCGATCTGTGGCTCATCGACAAAAAACTTCTTAGCTTCTTCGATGGTGAGCGCCAAAATATCGGCAATACTTTTATCGCGATAGCGAATCGTTAAAATCTCTGGCTTGTAACGCGAGCCGCTACAATCGGCACAGGTGATATAGATGTCAGACAAAAAGTGCATTTCGACTTTGATCGAACCCTCACCTCGGCAGCGTTCACAGCGGCCACCGCGGACATTAAAGCTAAAGTGCCCGGCCGACAAACGCCATTTTTTGGATTCAGGTAAATTCACGAACAAATCACGAATGGCGGTGAAGAAATTTACATACGTCGCTGGATTAGATCGAGGGGTGCGGCCAATCGGTGACTGATCAATGGCAATGACTTTGTCGATATTGTGGGTGCCTTCGATGGTGCGGTGAGTGCCCGGCTCGGCTTTGGCTCGATAAAACTTTTTGGCCAGACTGCGGGCCAAAATATCGTCGATCAACGTCGATTTACCCGAACCGGAAACGCCGGTGACACAGACAAAGACGCCGAGAGGAATGCTAACGTCGATATTTTTCAGATTAAAAGCGGTCGCTCCCCGAATCGTAATAGCTACCTCACTTGTTCGCCGTTTGGCAGGTATGGGAATTGTCATTTGGCCGCTTAAGTATTGACCGGTCAGGGACTTGGAGTTAGCAATAATTTGACTCGGTGTACCTGTCGCTACAATCGTGCCGCCGTGTTCCCCAGCCCCCGGGCCAACATCAATCACCCAGTCGGCCGCCCGAATCGTTTGTTCGTCGTGTTCCACCACAATGACGGTATTGCCTAAATCACGGAGATTTTCGAGAACTTGTATAAGTTTTGATTGGTCGCGCGGGTGCAAACCGATCGAGGGTTCGTCAAGAATATAGACCACGCCAGCCAGCTGGGCGCCCAACTGGGTAGCCAAACGAATGCGCTGAGCTTCACCGCCAGCCAAAGTATCGGCATTACGATCGAGAGTTATATAACCCAAACCAACTTCTGTTAGATAAGCGAGGCGGCGGCGCAGTTCGCGCACAATCGGCTCGGCCACCACCGAGAGTTCGGGCAAAATTGGTAACTCGTTCTTAAAGAAAGCGGCAGCCTCGATAATCGTCAGCTGAACAATATCAACGATATTGGCTTTACCGAGACGAATGCCTAAAACCTCCGGCCGCAAGCGTTGGCCGTGGCAGGTGGGGCAAATATGACTGGTCATATACTTTTCGATTTCGTGTTTCAAGTACTCGGAATCGGTTTCGCGGTAGCGTCGCTCGAGATTGGGGATCACCCCTTCAAAGGCTTGGTCGGGTTCGCCATAGAGCAGTAAGTTACGGACTGCCGGCGACATTTGGCCAACGGCCAGGCTATCGGCCAGGTGGTGACGAGCCGCAAAATCGTCGAGCGCCCGCTGATACCAGGCGCTTTGGGCAGTGGTACGCGCCCACGGGCGAATTGCCCCTTCGGCCAGGGTTAAGCGCGGATTGGGCAGTACGAGATCAGGGTCGATCATCAAGCGGACGCCCAAACCCTGACAATCCGGGCAAGCGCCGGCCGGGCTATTAAAAGAAAATGAACTCAAGGTGATTTCGGGCAGGGTCAGATCGCAATGATAGCAAGTAAAAAGTTCCCGCTCATGGGCTTTGGCGCGGCCATTTTTTTGAGTTTTTTGCGTCACCACGCGTTCTTTGCGGATGGCTTTGCCACAGCGCGGACAGTGTGGGCAGCCGGTTCGGGCAAAAAGCAGACGGAGATAGTCGTAGACTTCACTCATCGTGCCGACCGTGGAGCGAGGTGAACGGGCGGCCGATTTTTGATCAATGGCGATGGCCGGCGAAAGACCTTCGATATAGTCGACATCGGGCTTTTCGATATTACCCAAAAATTGGCGAGCATAGGCCGAGAGGCTTTCCATATAGCGGCGTTGCCCTTCGGCGTAAATCGTGTCAAAAGCCAGCGAAGACTTTCCCGAACCTGACAAACCGGTGAGAACGGTCAGGGTATCGCGAGGAATCTCGATGGTAATATTCTTTAAATTGTGGACTCGAGCGCCAACCACCCGAATGCGTGATTCCATATATTTTAACTCGATTTTAGGTATAAAAGACTTACGCACTCTCTCCTTAACCCCAGGGGTTAAGACGCCCGGAAACCCCTGGGGTTTTCCCAAAAGTGCGTAAGTCCTAGTATTTTCAGATTTGGCCTTGCAAAAGATTCCGTTGTAGTATAGAAGGAAATCACATAGAAATGCAAGACTCGAAGGAGCAATTATGGCAGTTTTTGACAAACGCGAAACCCCTACCAACGCTCACAATGGCACCGGCACGATTGTCGGCGGTAATGTTAAGTTGACGGGAATTTTGAAGGACTCCAACGACATTACGATTCATGGGCAAGTAGAGGGTGAGATAGCCTCTGACCGGAATGTGACGGTGAGCGAAACGGCCGAGATCAAGGGACCAATCAGTGCCCAAAACGTCGTGATCGCCGGTAAGGTAACGGGGTCGATTGTGGCCCGCGAAAAAGTGGAACTGTTGGCCACGGCCAGAGTTTATGGCGGCCTGACGATGACTTTCTTGATTATTAGCTGGGGGGCGATGTTTATATTTATATCGAGCATGCCCTATGGCAAATATGGGAAATCC
>JBBTZN010000072.1:0-7430 GCA_038061355.1 Patescibacteria group bacterium
AATGGCCGCGTAGGGAATTGGTTTTTCTTTATTAAAAGCCGTTTCGTCGACGCCCCGATGTAAAATTACGACATCGGGCCGTTTTTTGAGTTGTGCTAGCACTTCAATCGGAAATTCGATATTCATCATATCGAGCAGGCTATCCACCCCCCGCTCGGCGCAGCGGGCAACAAACTGATTGAGTGTTTCGATGGGGGCAGCGCCAAGCGCCACCACACCAGAGGCGCCAGCGTCAGTGGCCAGATCAACTTCGGTCGCACCCCGATCCATGGTCTTTAGATCAGCGACTACATAGACGGGACGCCCGAAATGAGCCGAGCCCCAATTACTAATCGCGCGCACGGCCTGCATGCCCTCACTTTTAATTAGCGGCGTGCCCGCTTCAAGAATAATCCGGTCAGAAATCGGCAGTGTGCTAATGATACGGGCGGCATCAGCCAACGTCCGATTGAGGGCCACCTGCAGATAATGGGTGCGGCGATTTAAGCGGAGGCGGCTATTTTTATGAAGTGGCTTAACCAAACGGACAGTTTGATTTTGATCAGATCGTTCTTCAGCTTGTGACGATTCACGCGCGGCGGCGGCAACTTGCTCAACAAAATTTTGGAGTACTCCCATTGGTGCCTCCTTTTAATGTCATAATACCACGGTTTATCCTTGCGAACAGCGCTAAGTTCCGATAGGCTAAACCTGAAGACTTATATTTTGGCCTGATGGCCGAGTGGTTAGGCAACGGTCTGCAAAACCGTTTACACCGGTTCAATTCCGGTTCAGGCCTCCAGAAGATAAAATCCGAAATCCGAATATCGAAATCCGAAACAAAAAACGAAATTAAATAATTCAAAAAAATCTCACAGAAAAATACGTCTCGTTTGTTAAAATTTTGAATTTTGAAAATTGTTTCGGGTTTCGAGTTTATAATTTCGGATTTATAAGAAAGTGAGGAACAATGTCTAAAAATCAACAGTGGAAAAAAGCAATCCGGGCGCAAGTCGCCGCCACAATCCAAAATTCGGGGGCCAGCCAGTTACCAATCGCGCCGGTACCCCAGTTTGCAAAAAATGCGAGCAGTGTGGCCCCTAACGCGAGTACTCCCCAGAATCTGGCTGTGACGGCTGCTTATCGCCAGGACTTAGTCCGCATTTTTTGGGTGGCCGCGATTCTCCTAATCGCCCTTGTGACGGCAACAATTACCGATCAGCGGACGGGTTGGCTCGCGCAGGTGGCAACCCAGATTGAGAACGCTTGGAAGAATTCACTAAAAGAGCAAGTTCAGCCGCTCCCAGCCGGCGATACTTCCCCAGTGCCAACCCTTCCAGCGTCAGAGAACCCAGCCTAGAGCGCACCAGGCGCGTAATCTCTAAACCGACCTGGGGGCACAGGCGGCGAATCAAATGATTTTGCCCTTGGTGCACCGTAATTGCGATCGTTAAACGGTGATCTCGTACGCCTTCAAAACGGACCTCATCAGGCACAATCAGGATCCCATCGAGACGGATGCCATTTTTCAATAACCTGATGATTTCTTCGACCGGACGACTGGCCACGCCGGTCACCAAGTATTCTTTTTGATGCTCGTAGCTGGGGTGGGTGAGACGCTGCGCTAATTCGCCGTCGTTGGTTAAGAGAATAAGTCCTTCGGTCATGCGATCGAGTCGGCCGACCGCAAAAACTCGCGGTTCGCTGGGCACGAGATCAATTACGCGGTTTCGGCTTTGCGGATCAATCGTCGTCGTAACGACACCAGCCGGTTTATTGACGATATAAACAACCGTGCTTGGCTGGTCGAGCAACTTACCATCGATCGTAATCTTGTCTTGATCAGGATCGGCCTTGGTGCCGAGTTCGGTAACAACCTGGCCGTTAATTTTTACGCGGCCGGCCGTAATAACCGCTTCAGCCTTACGGCGCGAAGCCACACCGGCCCGGGCGAGAATTTTTTGGAGGCGTTCTTTACTCATACAATCCTTCAGGATTTACGCAAATTTTCCTTCACTCCAGGAGTGTCCCCAATTTGCGTAAGTCTTTAATGGGCACCCAAGGCATCGACGGGGCGATATTGGAGGGCTTCGGCTAAATGCAGCTGCTCAACTTGCTCGGCCCCGGCCAAATCGGCAATTGTCCGCGCCACTTTGAGCAAACGGTGGAGGGCACGGCCAGACAAGTGGAGACGATTGCCGGCTTCCTCGAGAAGCGTTCGCGCTTCTGGGCTTAAGACAATCATCTTTTTGAGTTCAGCGGCAGTTAAGTCGCCATTCGTTTGGGCCGATAAACCATCGAGACGCCTCGCCTGCTGGGAACGGGCAGCGACAACGCGCTGGCGAATGGTAGCTGAATCAGTCCCCTGATTGTCATCTAAGAGAGTTTTAGTTTGTTGGCGCGGAACCGTGACGACGAGATCGATACGATCGAGCAGTGGGCCAGAGAGCTTGCGCTGATAGCGCTGAAGATCGGCAGCGCCACATTGGCAGGCTTTTTCAGGATCACCAAAGTAGCCCCACGGACAGGGATTGGCAGCCGCAATTAAGGTGAAGCGAGCCGGGAAGGTCATGGCTCCCTGGGCTCTGGCAATCGTAATTTTACCTTCTTCGAGCGGTTCGCGCAGAGCTTCGAGGACCATGCGCGGAAACTCGGGAAATTCATCAAGAAAGAGGACACCGCGATGAGCCAGACTCACTTCCCCAGGGCGAAGTTTAGTACCCCCGCCGACTAAGGCCACCGGGCTAGCGGTGTGGTGCGGGCTGCGCACGGGGCGATGACGATGGGTTAGTTCAGCTGGTTCCAAAAGCCCCGCGGCACTGCGGATCATCAGCGTTTCGAGGTGTTCGTCAGCCGAGAGGTCAGGCAAAATTGAGGCAAAAGCGCGAGCCAGCAACGTTTTGCCGGTGCCGGGTGGGCCGATCAACAGCAGATTGTGGTTACCGGCCGCCGCAATCTCTAAAACCCTTTTGACCTGCTCGAGGCCCTGGACGTGAGCCAGATCGGCCATTTGGTCAGTTGACGGCAGAGATTCATCCGCTTGAAAGGGTTCGGTGAGCTGGGCGGCTGAACGCCCGTGCGTCAGATCGTCAACCAAGGTGCGTAAATGGGCCGCTGGCCAAACGTGCATTTCGCTAACCAGTTGAGCTTCAGTCAGATTTTCTTCGGGCAAGATAAGGGTGGTTGAACGACCATCTTTTTTGAGGCTAAGAGTCATCGGCAAAATACCATCAATTGGCCGGATGTCCCCGGCTAGCGAAAGCTCCCCAACAATATGGGTGCTGTTAAGTGCCTCGGCTGAGACAACGCCGCTTTCGATCAAAATCCCCAGAGCGATGGCCAGATCAAAAGCCGGGCCGATCTTGGGTAAATCAGCCGGGGCGAGATTGACCGTAATGCGGTGAACGGGAAATTGAAAACCGCTATTTTTAATCGCTGCTCGCACCCGTTCGCGAGCTTCGCCAACAGCTTTATCAGCCAAACCAACAATCGTAAAACTGGGTAGCCCGGCCCCAATATCAACTTCCACCGTGACTGGTTGAGCACCAAGACCAACAAGAGCTAAGGATTGGAGGCGAGCTGGCATAGCAGTAAATTCCTAATGACTAATTTCTAATGATGAAACTATTTGAGATTGATTTAAGTATCAAGTATCAGGTAGTAAGTAGCAAGTATTAAAGTGTTCTTCCTAGCAAGTAGTCGCGACCACAGCCACCCCGGGAGGGGCCGCTCAATAGCGGCCCCTTTTTCTATATTAACTGGGTGCGAAGATAGGTTTCTTGACGGCGGGCGTAGGCGTGAATTTCCTTCTGAAGGCGGGCGACCAGCTCGCCTTTATCTTTTTTATCTACTTCCACCTGCCCTTTCCAACTTGGCAAGTTGGAGTGGGTAAGTTGAAAATTTTGCTGCTCGAGTAACCAGTTTGTAATAATGCGATATTCAAGACCGAGGGATTTCAGCCATGCGGCCGAAACTCCAGCTACCAATAAGCCTATAACTTCTTCAATCATTCCTGATTCTAAGCGGTCATTAATTCGTTGATCAATTCGGGCAAAAAGTTCGGTTCGGGGGAGGGTTATTTTAATAATTTCAGCGCTTAAGGGCGTATTTTTGTGCTGCATGCTAGCTGGCTGGCCGGTGAGCTCGAAAATCTCCAACGCACGGACGAGCCGGCGGCGGTTGTTTTTTTCACGCTGAGCCGTGAGTGGATCAACAGCTAGGAGTTTTTTGAAAACCTCGGCCGTTGCCAACTTCTCAAGAGATTCTCGAACAAGGGGGTCAGTCGGGGGTGGTTGGAAGCCCTGCAGCAAAGCTTTGAGATAGAGACCCGTGCCGCCAATAACCACGACAGGTTTCCCCTGCCGCTCCAGCCCCCCTAGCACGCGGCGGGCGCGCTCTAACCAATCGGTTAGGGTAAAGGATATTTCAGGCTGGACAACATCGAGGAGGTAGTGATCTATGCCCTGAATTTTATAAACTGGATCAAGATTATGCACCGCTTTTTTCACTTCGGAGGAGTCCTGCGCACGGCGCAGGATCGTCACCTCCGAAGTGGGAACGAGGCGTGGGTTAATCCACGGCGAGCGATCGAACTGTCGATACTCCCAAGTTGGCTTGCCGGTGCCGATATCTAAACCCTGGTAGACCATCCGGCTATCGGCGGAAATAATCGCTGCACCCAGCTGTTTAGCGAGCGTTAAACTACGCCCGGTTTTACCAGAGGCCGTTGGGCCAGCGATAATAGTGATTTTACTTTGCATATATCTTATTATTCCTGGATTCCCGATGTCGGATTACATCCGGCTCGGGAATGACAAGATGGTGTTAGATTGCTTCGCTACTGCTCGCAATGACGAGGGATAAATTACGCGCTTTTCTTGGCGGCTGGCACGAGAGCAACGTCTAAAACATCATCCATCGTTTTGGCGAGGGTGAAGATCATTTCTTTACGGACTTTGCGGGGTAGTTCTTCGATATCTTTGCCGTTATCGTGGGGAAGGATAACATGACGAAGGCCAGCTCGGTGAGCAGCGAGGACTTTTTCTTTAACCCCGCCGATCTCTAACGAGCGTCCTCGCAGCGTGACCTCGCCCGTCATGGCCACATCGTGACGCACCGGCCGACCAGTGGCCACCGAGTAGAGAGCCGTCGCCATCGCTACCCCGGCCGAGGGGCCGTCTTTAGGGATAGCGCCAGCCGGCACGTGAATATGCCAGTCGGAACTACTAAAGATTTCGGGATTGATGCCTTCGTTCGTTGCCCGACCGCGGGTGTAACTCATGGCCGCTTGAGCTGACTCTTTCATAACATCGCCAAGTTGACCGGTGAGGGTTAAGCCGCCCTTACCAGGCATCTTCGTGACTTCCACGGTTAAGACATCACCACCCGCTTCAGTCACGGCCAGACCCTGAACTGTCCCTACCTCATCCAGTTCCTCGGCGAGTTGGGAACGAAAACGAATCGGGCCGAGATAACGGCTCAAAGTGCGCTCGGTAATGGTCTGCCGATGGTGTTTGCCCTCGGCAATCTGCCGAGCGATCTTACGGGCCAGGGCCGCCAGTTGGCGCTCTAAACCGCGCACGCCGGCTTCACGAGTGTAGTGACGAATTAAAGCATGAATCGCTTCACTCGATAGCCGAAAATCAACCTTCTTAAGACCATGACTGTCGACAATCTTCGGTACGAGAAAATCTTTGGCAATCTCGGCTTTTTCATCCTCCGTGTAGCCAGGATAGATAATAATTTCCAACCGGTCGCGCAGAGCTGGGGGAATGGTGTCGAGCAGATTAGCCGTGGCGATAAAAAAGACTTCAGAAAGGTCAAAGGGCACTTCGAGGTAGTGATCGCCAAAGGTATGATTTTGCTCGGGGTCGAGCGCCTCTAAGAGGGCCGCCGCCGGATCGCCCCGAAAATCAGCGCCGACCTTATCAATCTCGTCGAGCATAAAGACGGGATTTTTCGTACCCGCCTGTTTGATCGCTTGAATAAAACGGCCCGGCATGGCCCCCACATAGGTACGGCGATGGCCGCGAATTTCGGCTTCGTCGCGCACACCACCCAGCGAGATACGAATGAATTCGCGCCCCAGCGCCCGGGCAATCGATTTGCCGATGGATGTTTTACCTACCCCAGGCGGGCCGACAAAACAGAGAATCTGGGCTCTGGTTTTACCTTTCGCCAGTTTCTGAACCGCCAGATATTCGAGAATGCGATCTTTGACTTTCTCCAGACCAGAATGGTCGGCGTCTAGGACTTGGCGGGCCGCGACTAAGTCGATGGTACTCTTGGACACTTTTGACCACGGCAGAGCCACCAACCAATCAAGGTAGGTACGAATATAAGAAACTTCTGGGCCGAACGATGGCATTCTTCGCAACCGATCGAGCTCTTTTAAGGCCTGATCTTGGGTGGCCTCGGACATGCCGGCTTGTTTAATCTTTGCTTCAAGTTCGCTATACTCGTCGCCTTCGCCGCCGAGCTCCTTTTGGATGGATTTCATCTGCTCGCGCAGAAAAACTTCGCGCTGCATTTTACCGAACTCTTCTTGGGTACGATTTTCGATTTTACGCGAGAGCTGCATTACTTCGAGTTCGTGATTCAAAATTTTGAGGGTTAGATTGAGGCGCTCTTTGAGCGGCTCGGTTTCTAAAACTGCCTGACGGCTTTTGACATCGGGATTAACGATGACGGTGACCGTTTCGACCAGACGATAAAGATTAGGATTGGTAAAAATTCCCAGCACCAACTCCATCGGCACAACTTTGGTGAGCGACATCAGTTGTTGAAAAGCGGAAAGAATGGCGCGGCGAATAGCCTCAAGTTCAGTTGTTTGTTCGATCGGCTCGGCAATCGTCATCGCTTCGACCAAGGGATAGGGATCGGTTTTGACGAAACGGCGGAGGCGAACCCGTTCGCGACCCTCGGCTTGAACCTGAAGATGACCAGTGGGGGTGCGGAGAATCTGGGTAATACGGGCCAGGGTGCCAACTTCGTAGACTTCTCTTAAGTCAGGATCCTCGGCCTCGTTATTTTTCTGGGTTACAAAAATAACTTCATAATTTTGATGGCCGGCGGCCTCGACCGCCGCAATCGATTTGGCTCGACCAATCGAGAGCGGAATATTTAAACCCGGAAACACCACCGTGTCGCGCAAGGCGACCAGTGGCCGCGTTAAGGTTGAAGACTGTTTATCACCGAGTAAAAGCATGCGTTTAAACTCCAAATTCCAAGCACCAAATTACAAACAACTTCCAAATCCGAAATCACAAAACAGCGACAACTTTTTGGTATTTGGGATTTGAAGCTTTTGGTTTGTCCAGTTGGTGCGGGCGAAGGGACTTTCACGACTCGGAAACCCACGGTTTTCCGACCTCCGCCATGGCGGAGTGCCTTCCTTGAACGGAAAAACAGGGTGTTTTCCCGACCCCTTTCCCGTTCAAATCCCTTCGCCC